>JBCDEX010000115.1:0-5599 GCA_039178995.1 Pseudomonadota bacterium
CCAAAACATTGAACACCTTAGCGCCCTATCAAGAACATTCGGATCTAAGCAACAGCATCCAACTGCTGAAGCAAGCGCACATTTTGGTCACCGAGGCCAATCACGAGCTGCGCCAAGTAAAAGACAATGTGAACTTAGACCCAGAGCAACTCAGCCACATTGAAACACGTCTCGACACCGTGTATCAGCTCGCACGCAAGCATCATATCGATCCACAACAGCTGCACACACAGTGCGATATGCTGCGCCTTGAGCTCGACGCGCTGCAAAACGACAGCCAACAGCTCAGTGAATTGGAAGACGAGCTGAACGCAACGTACACAGACTATCAAGCCGCCGCGAACAAACTCAGCAAACTAAGACGGTCTGCTGCGAAAAAGCTGCAAAAATCCGTATCGGAGCATTTAACCGCACTCCACATGCCCAGCGCGGAATTACTGGTGGAACTCGAAGCGCTCGATCAAGAAACACCGAGCCCGATGGGGCTGGAAAACCCACAATTCCTCATCCGCACCAATGCAGGTCAAGCCTTTGGCTCACTCAAACAAGTGGCTTCAGGCGGTGAATTGTCACGCATCAGTTTGGCCATTGAAGTCGCCACGCTGGCCACCAGCACCGTCCCAACGCTGATTTTTGATGAAGTGGACGCTGGCATCGGCGGTGCCACAGCGGAAGTCGTGGGCGACTTACTGCAACGCTTAGGCAACAGCAAACAGGTCATTTGCGTCACTCACCAAGCGCAAATCGCAGCCAAAGCCTCGCATCATTATCAAGTCAGCAAAGTGAACGACGACAAAAACAACCGCGTTCAAGCCTTCATCGAATGCCTGAATGAAGCAGACCGTGTGGACGAGATTTCACGAATGATTGGCGGATTGTCGATTACCAAGGCCACGCGTGAACACGCGCAGGAGATGCTCGCACCGCAGCACGCCATCGCCTCCTAACTCAGACTGATACTCACGCTCAGGCTTATGTTCAGATTCAGACTTATGCTCAGGTTCAAGCCTAGGCTCTGCCTCTAGTAATCGCACACGCCAGCTCTGGAGCTCCATACACAAACGCCCGAGCAGTGCCCAGGCGTTGAATGATGACGATTGCAGTCGCCATCTATGATATTGCTGAATTGAATGCGAACGTTACTTTCGCACCAACTTGCTCTTATCCACGTGATCAAACTCACGATCGTAAATCCCCAAGCCCATACGCTGCTCGTACGACAACTGATCGCCATTGATCACCAAGGTCTGTACAAACGAACGCGTGCTCGCGTTGTCGCGCATGAACGGCGCTTCTGAAATCGTCCAGTCTACGCTGTCTGCGTGCGCTTCAAGGTGAATCGTCACCTCATCGCCCGACGTCGTTGCCTTGCCGCCAGCGACCAAAGCCACGCCGCGAGGAATCACACACGAATGCGCAATCACACCCGTTGACTCATCCCACGTGATGTAGCCCACTTGATCGTGGAACTGCTCATCGTTTGACTTACGAAACACCTGCTGGTGGTAACGCACAATCGTTAAGGTTTGTTTTTCAGCGTTTTCAACGTCACCAGCTGCCACCACACTCAACGTCTCATAGAATGGATTGCGCTCGGTGTCGTCTGGTAATGGCGACACATCAATGCCTTTATCGCCTGCCCACTCGCCAATTAAACCCGTCAATGGGCCGTAATTTATCTCTGTGCTCAATGTCTTACCCTCGCTTATAAAATAATAAGAATCATTTCGCCTTAGGGCGCACATACAGCACCAAGGAGTGATCCACCAATTCATAGCCATGCTCTTCGGCAATTTGGCGTTGCAACTCTTCAATCTGCTCATTGTGAAACTCAATGATGTCGCCCGTCTCGCTGCACACCATGTGATCGTGATGTTCATCTTCGGCCAACTCAAACACTGAGCGCCCGCCTTCAAAATTGTGGCGATGCACCAGCTTAGCTGTCTCAAATTGAGTTAACACACGGTACACCGTTGCCAAACCCACGTCTTCATTGCGCGCCAACAACTCTTTATAGACGTCTTCTGCACTGTAGTGCAATGATTTCTTGGAGGCCTCTTCTAAAATTTCCAACACCCGAATACGCGGCAGTGTCAATTTCAAACCAGCGCTTCTTATTTCCTGCTCACTCACATTATTCTCCAAAAAACTTCAATTTTATTCCTTGAATGCGGTAATATAGCACGCATTCGGCTAACTATTAACAACTCAATTGACCATTCAATTTACTATTAACAACACAACGACATCGATCTTATTATGAAAACATTACTCATCAGCGCGCTCTTAGCGTGTTGCACCCTCGCCATCACCGCCTGCAGCAGCTACCGCTTTCCCGGTGCCTACCGCATTGACGTACAGCAAGGCAACATTTTAAAAGCCAGCGACATCGCCAAAATCCAACGAGGCATGAGCAAAGACCAAGTACGCTATGTTCTCGGCACACCGTTAACCACCAACAACTTGAACAGCAATCGCTGGACCTACCTGTATAGCCTCAGAGAAGGCAACGGAAACAACATCAACAAACGCTTAGACGTTCTGTTTGACAGTTCAGGCAAGGTCAGCGAGATCAAAGACACCAAGCGCTAAGTGCCTGTCTATTGTGTCTCTAGGGCATCCATAGCGACACCCTCATAGCGCAAGCTGGCATCATTCATTCAGCGCGTAGGTCGTCAAACCGCCAACGCGCGTCACACCAGATTATGCTTTGCTCTTCTCTTGTTCTTTCTCGGCTAAGCGCTTCGCCTTCGCCTCCTCGGCGCGACGCTTTCTCACTTCCTTTGGATCGACAATCAACGGTCGGTAAATTTCAACACGATCGCCCGCGTTCAACACCGTATCGGCCTTCACGCTTTTACCAAAAATACCCACGTCCGCGTTCAATACATCGTGCTCTGGAAACTGTGCCGCAATATTAGACTGCGCCACCGCGTCTTTCGCCGTCGTACCAACGGGCACATCCAACTCAATGATGCGCTGCTTATGCAATAAGGCAAACGCGACCTCAACGGTGATTGTGTTCTTGCTCTCTACTTGATCAACCATAAATCTGTTTCGCTCTGTTACAAAATGCATCCACCAATTGCGTGGCCGCTTTATCAAACAACGGCTTTAAGGCAAAGCTGCCCAGTCCCGACATCAACTCAAACGACACCGCCAAGCTGACTTTACACGCCTGAGTGTCCAAGGCGTGAAACGTCCACGACCCGTTGAAGTTGCGCAACGCACCGTCCAACAACGCCATCTCGATGTGGTAACCGCCATCGTCCGTTGCCTGCAACGTATTGCGCGTGGCAAACGACTGAGTCATCACACCTTTTGCCAACATCAGGCGCGCTTCAATGACCTCACTGGAGTCCAGCAACACCTCGCTGCCCTGACAGTACGGCACAAACTCAGGATACGCCGCCACGTCGTTGACCAAATCAACCATTTGCTGTGCCGAATACCCCAAAATCACATCGCGCTGAATCGCAACTGCCATAACTCGCCCAAGGCTTACCAATGAAAGCGCCATTGTCCTAACTTTAGCGCACGGACTCAAGTAAAACGTGAATATTGATATCATTTAGCCGCAAACCTTTTATAATACGCCCATGAGCAAAAAGAAACCCAAACAGCCGTCCAACACCATCGTGCAAAACAAAAAAGCACGCTTCGATTATTTCGTCAAAGAAGAGTTTGAGGCCGGACTCGTGCTCGAAGGGTGGGAAGTCAAAGCCCTGCGCGCTGGTAAGGTCCAACTGGTCGACAGCTACGTCTTACTCAAGAACGGCGAAGCCTTCTTACTCGGCTCACTGATCAACCCGCTCTCAACGACCTCGACGCACTTTGTGCCAGATCCACAACGCACCCGCAAGCTGCTGCTCAATCAACGCGAGCTTGGCAAACTGCACGATGCGGTGCAAAAGTCAGGTCAAACCTGCGTGTGTTTGCGACTGTATTGGAAAAACCACCTCGTGAAAGCAACGATCGCCATCGCCGAAGGAAAGCAAAAGCACGACAAACGTGCAGCAGAAAAAGACCGTGACTGGAACCGAGAAAAACAACGCGTCGTGCGCAACTTCAACAAATAAAACGCACCCACCCCACAAACGCTAGTCAAATGCACTGGCGAACTATATAATGCGCGCTGCACCCAATAGAACGCAGTGCACCCCTCCATGACACAAGCCGCCATCCGATGGCAGCGCTGATATCATGCTGGGCCCGTAGCTCAGTTGGTTAGAGCATCCGACTCATAATCGGCAGGTCGACAGTTCGAGTCTGTCCGGGCCCACCACTTACAAGCCTCTAAATAAAAGGATTTCATTGATTTTAATCATTTTCCTAAAAATTCAAACTATTTGAAAAATTCCGATTGGGAGCACTTAGGAATTCGACTTACTGCGAATCCAAGCATCAACATCGCTCTTCATCCAACCCACACTCCCCGCTCCTAACGACACTCTCATTGGAAATTTGCCCGACATTTCCCAACGCCAGATCGTCGTTCGAGACACCCCAACCATCGCTTGCACCTCTTTAAAACGAATAATTCGCTCTGATGACGACGCAATTGATGATTGAGATACGGGTCGCTCAGGTTTCGATTCAGCCGCCTTTTGAGCGCCTTGAACTTGCGCCAAGGTGTATTCCAACAACTGATAACCAAAGAAGCCAACCGTGCGTGCGGTGATTTGAATGTAACTAATGCGGTGTTTTTGGATTAACGCAGTCACGTCGTCTTGTGAGCATCTTAAGAACAAAGACGCTTCACGCACATCAAATCGCTGATACAAACCAATGCCCATGCTATCCGCGATAGCCGCCATATGCTTATCGAATGGCTCAGGCACTGACATAGGCGCTTACCCTAATAATGATTTGATTGTTTGAAGTCAGAATAGCATAATCAATTTATGACGGATACGGCACACATCTTCACCCCAACCGATGACTCGCTCAAGGCGAAAGTCACAGCCTGGCACAACGTCGCGCGTTCGTATGACAACCTCACCAAAAGCCAAGCACTTAAAAACGATACAACCTGGTCAGACCGCCTCGGCACAGAACAAGAACTCGCCGACGCTCAACACATCATTCAGCGCAGCATGACCCAAGCCGCCGCCTCGTTCACCCAAGAAGAACTCCAAGACGCACAAGCACAAGGTGCACTCTCCAACCAAGACATTCAACGCATCGTCACCGCACAGCGTAAAGCACACAGCAAAGCCCGCACAAAACACACCGATCAATCACGTTCTCGATAATCCACATACTCTACAAATTACACAACATATAAAAACACCCTGTAATTTTTATTCTCTGCATAGTTTACGGAATACCTAAATTACAGATATTCTTTGGCATTTAAACACTCTCTGGAATTCGTAGAAAATTTGCAATCCATCAATTCCTGAGTATACATAGAGTACTTAGCATTTAAATACGCCCTATGAAAATCGTGGTTTACAACATCAAAGGATGAGCTGGGAAAAGCCCCATCAGTGCCAACATCGCCCTGGACAAAGGATACGCCGTCGGCACAAATGAACCATATCACGTGTACGACTCGCTCATTGATGACAGCGCACTCATCAGCATTGGTCTGAAC
>JBCDEX010000116.1:0-5573 GCA_039178995.1 Pseudomonadota bacterium
CAGCGCCGATTTTTTGGCGATGTAAGGGAATGTATTTGTTAGGCAAATTATTCAACAGCACGTCGTCAACAAACACATTACCTTGCGTGGCACGTTCCATCAACATAATGAGTTTGAGTAAGGTGCTTTTACCAGCGCCGCTGTGCCCTGTTAAAAAGACCATTTCATTGCGATCGATTCCAAAGCTAACGTTTTTCAACGCCCTATTGTGTTCATCGTAACGCATGCTGACTTGATCAAAATGTATCATGTGTGGTGCTCTTGAATTGATATTATGAAAGTCTAAGACTCACTTGAGAATAATGCGTTCACAAAATCATCTGCAACAAATGGTCGAAGGTCTTCAATTTGTTCGCCTACGCCAATGAAACGAATCGGCAGTTTTAATTGTTGGCTAATTGCAAACACAACGCCGCCTTTTGCTGTGCCGTCGAGCTTGGTGATGGTGAGTCCTGTTACCCCCACTGCGTCTTGAAAATGTTTTGCTTGTGCGATGGCATTTTGCCCAGTCGATGCGTCTAAAATCAACATCACTTCATGCGGTGCTGTGGGGTCTTTCTTTTTCATCACGCGCACGACTTTTTTCAGTTCGTCCATTAAATGATTTTGGCTGTGCAGACGTCCAGCGGTGTCGGCAATGAGTATGTCCATACCGCGACTGGTGGCCGCTTCGAGTCCGTCGTATAAGACCGAGGCACTGTCCGATCCGGTGGTTTGTGCAATGACCGGCACGTCGTTTCGTTCACCCCAGACTTGAAGTTGTTCAACGGCGGCTGCACGAAACGTATCGCCTGCGGCCAACATGACTTGCTTGCCTTCTTTTTGAAAGCGTTTTGCCAGTTTGCCAATCGTTGTGGTTTTACCTGCGCCGTTTACTCCGACCATCAAAATAACGTATGGTTTTTTTGTCGGGTCAATGGTCAACGGTTGCTCTACTTCACCGAGTAAATCACGCAATGATGTTTGCAGTGAACGGTACAATGCTTTCGCGTTATACAATTCTTTACGCGCCACTTGTTGTGTCAAATTGGCGATGATTTTGTTGGTCGCTTCCATGCCAATGTCTGACATGATCATCTGCGTTTCGATGTCTTCTAATAAGTCTTCATCGATTTCTTTTTCGCCTAAAAATAACGCGCCCAATCCGTTGTTCAAACTTTGGCTTGTTTTGTTTAAGCCTTTTTTCAGTCGAGAAAATAAACCGCCTTTTTCAGACGCTGCTTTAGGAGGCGTCTTACTGGAAGGTTGCTGTGCATCCACTTCGGGTGCGGGTGGCTCAACAATCGGTGTTGATGTCACCTCCGGTTCGGACGGACGTTCAGCTTTCTTGTCTTTCTTAAACCATTTCATAGTGTGTGCAATCATCTAAAATAAGTGCTTATCCTAACATTTACCAGTCGTGAAGGCGACAACCAGCCTATAAAGCGGTTAAATTATTGGCTGTGGATGAATTGGCGTACAATGGGGTCGCATCAATTTACAGTGGGTTTTTCTATGTCTCATGGCAATCATCAAGTACGCATTATTTCGGGCAAGTGGCGAGGGCGTAAATTGCAATTTCCCAAGGGAACGAATCATCAAGACCTGCGCCCCACCACGGACCGAATCCGTGAAACGGTGTTTAATTGGATCGCACCCTATGTGCAAGACGCGGTGTGTTTGGATGCATTTGCAGGCAGTGGCGCACTGGGCTGGGAGGCCTTATCGCGTCACGCACAGCACGTGCACTTCGTGGATGCGTCAGCGGACGTACGTGACAACTTGCATGCTCAACAAGCGACGTTAACCGCGCATGAGCACAGTACGATTGTGTTGGCAGATGCGATTAAATGGCTACAACAACCCGCATCACAGCGCTTTGATCTGGTGTTTTTAGACCCGCCGTTTCGGCTGAACACCTCGGCTCAGACGTGCCTAGATGCCTTGGTTGAGCAGCAATGGTTGTCACCGGGTGCGCTTGTTTACGTTGAGCAAGACCGCAACGACGCGTGTGTTGATCACGTACAGCTAAAAAGGTATCGGCATCAACAAGCGGGTCAGGTACAATACACGCTGTTTACACTTGATCGAGTCTGATTTTATGAGCATGTTACTCTACCCTGGCACTTTTGATCCCATTACCTTGGGGCACCAAAACCTTGTTGAGCGTGCGAGTCAGCTGTTTGACACCGTCACCGTTGCGGTGGCTCAAAGCACGCGTAAAAATCCCATGTTTTCATTGGATCGCCGTGTGTCGATGGCGCAGAATGCACTGAGTAATTTAGACAATGTCGAGGTCATCGGCTTCAGCGGCCTTATCATGGATTTGGTGCGTGATACGGGCGCCAATGCGGTGCTCAGAGGGCTTCGCAGCATGACCGATTTTGATTATGAAATGGCGATGGCGATGACCAACAAAGCGGTGATCCCTGAATTTGAAACCTTATTCATGTGCCCAGAGCCGACGTATTCCCACATCTCGTCGACGTTTGTGCGTGAAATCTCAGCCCTAGGCGGTGATGTGTCTCAGTTCATTCATCCGTCGGTGAATGAGATTTTGGTGAATGAAATTGCCGAGAAAAATAAGTCTTAATGGCGTTAATCATCACCAGTGATTGCATCAACTGCGATGTCTGCGAGCCAGAATGCCCAAATTTGGCCATTTACGCGGGTGAGGAAATCTATGAAATTGACCCCAACTTATGCACGGAGTGCGTGGGGCATTTTGATGAGCCGCAATGCCAACAAGTCTGCCCTGTTGATTGCATCCCGCTGGATGTGAATCACCAAGAAACCCACGCTGAACTTATGACAAAATACGAGCGAATTCAGGCTCAAGCGTCTGACTAAGACGGAGACGGCTCGTTAGGCTGGTGAAACTGCAAGGTGCTGTTCACGGCCGCATGCCACTGCATTAGTCGAGCCGCTCGCCATGCCGCGTCTTTTGACGGCGTAAAGGTGCGCTTAATATGGGCGTTGTTTGAATCCGAGCGCACGTCGTTGTACATCCCCAAATGCTTTCCAGCCAAATACGCCGCGCCCAGCACCGTCGTTTCAATTGAATTGGGCACGTCGATCTGGGTGTTGAGCATGTCGGCTAAAAACTGCATCAGCCAATCGTTGGCGACCATGCCGCCGTCCACCCGAATGGCATTGGTGAGTGCACCCCCTTGTGACGTATGCGCCATGCTGCTGAGGTCATCGTGCATCGAGGTAAATAAGTCGACACTTTGATAGACGATTGATTCGAGCGCGGCTTTGCACAGCTCGTTGGCACTGGTGGCGCGGGTGATGCCAAACAGCGCACCGCGCGCATCGGAATTCCAGTACGGCGCTCCTAAACCAGTAAACGCAGGCACCAAAAACAACGACTGGTGTTCATCGGCTTGCTGTGCGCAGGCTTCCGATTGCGCCGCTGAGTCGATGACCTGTAATCCGTCGCGCAGCCATTGAATGGCGGCGCCAGCAACAAAAATAGAGCCTTCGAGTGCGTAGTGCACCTCACCGTCGATTTGATAGGCAACGGTCGTGAGCAGTCGATTGTTGGATTGAACGGGGTGCGTACCGGTGTTGAGCAAGGCAAAACAGCCGGTGCCGTAGGTGCTTTTGATGTCGCCGACGTTAAAACAGCCTTGGCCAATAAGCGCCGCTTGCTGATCGCCAGCAACACCACAAATGGGGATCGCTGCGCCAAATAACCCAGCGTCTGCATGAGCAAATAACGAGTCACACGCCTGCACTGCGGGCAAGCTCGCCATTGGAATCTCAAAGACATCGCACAGTGCGGGGTCCCATTGCAATGATTGGATATTAAACAACTGGGTTCGTGACGCGTTGGTGACGTCGGTGACGTGCGCCCCGCCACTGAGTTTGGCAATTAAGTAGCTGTCCACCGTGCCGAAGCACAGTAGCCCTTCATCACACAATGCACGCGCTTCAGGCACATTATGCAGTATCCAGCGCATTTTTGACGCTGAAAAATACGGATCAACCAACAAGCCTGTTTTTTGCTGTACCATGCCGTCGAGTCGGCGCTTGCGCAGCTCATCACAGAAGGCCGTGCCACGTCGGTCTTGCCAGACAATGGCGTTGTACACAGGCTCTAAGGTGGTTTTGTGCCATGCGATGACGGTTTCACGTTGATTGGTGATGCCGATGCCGCGGATCGCTTGAATGTCGATGTCATTGTGTTGAATCACGTCTTGGCAGGTCGTCAGTACGCTGCCCCAGATGTCGTTGACGTCGTGCTCAACCCATCCAGAGTTTGGAAAATGCTGTTCAAATTCTTGTTGTGCCACGCCACAAATGCGCATGGTCTCGTCTAATAAAAAGGCGCGCGTCGAAGTGGTGCCTTGGTCGATGGCGAGAATGTAAGACGGTGTGTTTGAGTGAGCGGTTGATTTAGCCATGCAGGCCCTCAACGTGGGTCAGTGATTCAATGTGGTGTTTGATTGTGCATTGGAATCATACACAGAGAGTGTCACTGTGAGCAAGGTGCTCACAGTGAATTTAATGCACAGGGATTATTCTGCTGCATCTTCCGCTGGTGCTTCTTCTTCAGCAGGCGCTACCTCAGCAACTGGCTTAGGCGCAGGCTCAGTGAGCTTGATCAAACCTTCGGCCAACAAAATCTTTGCTTTCTCTTCGCCGTTGATTAACTTTCCTTTAGCGTCTTTTACCGCATAGCGCTCAGAACGCTTTTGCAACACCGTATACTCGTCAGTCTTTTTTACTACTTTCATGGGTTAACTCCAAAAATTAATATACCAAAGCACCATGCCTTGGGGCTGTGCAGCTTAAACAGTTAGTCGTAAAAATGCAACGAGTGCGTATTGGTGGATGATTAAGAGCTAACAAAAGATGCCACAATGCTGAAAATTTCATCCAAAAACAGGTATAAAGATGGGGAAAGGTCACTGGATTGAAATATATAACACAAAAAGACCGCATGCCTCGCTCAATGATATGATACCTATTGAGTATAAACATGCGGCTTAAATTCTATGAGTGAACTGTGTTAAGAATGGGGTATTTACACCGAGAAAAGACCGAAGAGCTAAAAAAACATCGAGGGGGCATTGATAACTTAGATGATGCGGTGCTTGCGTTTCAGATCGGCCTTCCTGTTTATCTTGAATACGACGACGGAAGCGAAGCATTGGCGGTAAGCGAACAAGAAATTATACAATTTTATGACGAGTTTGGTTTGACTTGTTCCCTCTGAAAACAATTAGGAAAATATAAAGTGTTTTGATTGGAACACTTTATACTTAAAACTCACCTTATTTATTGGGGGGATTACAGATTGTCATTGGCTTGGGTATCCGCTTTGGCAGAACTTTCTTTGTACGACGCGGCAAATTAAGCCCCATCAAGCAATACACGCGATTATGATTAAAGGGATGTTTCTTTGCTCTGATGCGGTGATAACACTTCCAAGACCCTTTACGCCAGCCACCACGACCCCTTGTGGAAAACTGAAAATTTAATAGTCTATAACAAAGCGAGTAAGTGGCTATATTTTGAAAAGGAGTACATAGTTAAGTAGATATACTAAGTACATTTATGTAAGTACAGTGCTGAGGGTTTTAAAA
>JBCDEX010000117.1:0-5569 GCA_039178995.1 Pseudomonadota bacterium
TAACTATATAATGTATTTAAAGAGGAGGCCTGATGCGCTAAAGATCACAGAGTTCATATTTAATTACGCCTTTTTGCTTTATACTGAACGTCTTATTTGAATGTCATCCACCCAACGTAACGACCTTTATGTCAACTCCTCAGTCTGTCTTACAGTCCGTATTTGGTTACAGCGAATTCCGACACCATCAAGCCGACATCATTAACACGGTGATCGATGGGGGCAACGCCTTGGTATTGATGCCAACCGGCGGAGGTAAGTCGCTGTGTTATCAGATACCTGCGCTGATACGCGATGGTGTCGGCATTGTGGTGTCGCCGTTGATTGCGTTGATGCAGGATCAAGTCGCGGCGCTTAAGCAGCTTGGGATTCAAGCGGCGTATTTAAACTCCAGCCAGCACTTCTCTGAGCAGCAAGACATTGAGCAAGCGCTGCTGAATTCAAACATCAAAATATTGTACGTTGCACCTGAACGCTTACTCTCGGACTTTTTCTTAGACTTACTTGACCGTTGCCACATTTCTCTGTTTGCGATTGACGAGGCGCACTGCGTGTCGCAGTGGGGGCATGATTTTCGACCTGAATATCAACAGTTAAGCGTGCTCCAGCAGCGCTTTCCGACCGTACCGCGTATTGCACTGACCGCTACGGCGGATTTGCGCACCCGCGACGAGATGAAAACGCAGCTGCAATTAGAAGACGCTGCGTTTTTCATCAACAGCTTTGACCGCCCTAACATTCAATATCAGATTCACGACGCGCACAACGCCAAAGAGAACTTACTGCGTTTCATTGACACAGAGCACCCCAACGATGCGGGCATTGTCTATTGTTTGTCGCGTAAAAAAGTCGAAGCCACCGCCGAGTGGCTGCGAAAAAAAGGACGCAACGCACTGCCCTATCACGCGGGATTGAGTGCGGATGTGCGCCGTCAGCATCAACATCAATTCTTGCACGAAGACGGCGTGATCATTGTCGCCACCGTGGCATTTGGCATGGGCATCGACAAGCCCGACGTGCGCTTTGTCGCGCATTTAAACATCCCAAAAAACATCGAAGCCTACTACCAAGAAACAGGCCGTGCTGGGCGCGATGGCCAACCCGCCTCAGCGTGGATGAGCTACGGATTTCAAGACGTGGTGGTCTTGCGTCAAATGCTCGATGGCGGCAACGCACACGAAGCGCACAAACGAGTGATTCAACACAAACTCAACGCGCTATTGGCGCTGTGTGAGTCGGTAACGTGTCGCCGCCAAACCATTTTAGAGTACTTTTCGGAATCGCTGCCCACCGCCTGTGGCAACTGCGACAATTGCATTAACCCACCTGATACATGGGACGCCAGTGTGGCTGCACAAAAGGCATTATCAACGGTGTATCGCACCGAGCAACGCTTTGGGGTTGGCTATTTGATTGACGTGCTGCGAGGCAAAGACGACCCACGCATTCTCGATAATGGACACAACACATTGTCGACATTTAGCATTGGCACCGAACACAGCGTGCAAGAATGGAAAAGTATTTTCAGACAACTTGCCGCGCAGTCGTTTGTACACGTCAACAGCGAACTGTTTGGCGCACTGCAACTCACCGAACGCGCCCGAGAACTGCTCAAAGGCGATGTGGAATTCAGAGCACGTAAGTACGTTGCGCCAGCACGCGGCGGCAAAAAAGAACGTGCTGCCGGTGCAGACGTAGCCAGCGCCAATCAACCCTTATTCGACGCGCTCAAACAATTGCGTAAAGACTTAGCCGACGAGCAAGACATGCCGCCGTATTATATTTTCCACGACAGCACGCTCAAAGAAATGGCCAAGCGGCGCCCTACTGATCACAAAGCGTTTCAGTTCATTAGTGGCGTAGGCGAAAAGAAGCTACTGCGTTACGGCGACGATTTCATGGACGTCATCAAACAGCACCCACTGCCTGACTTACTGAACAACACCTTGTCCGACACCGTCAACGCGACGCTCTCACTGCACTTAGACGGACTCAGCGTGAACGACATTGCGCAACAACGTGACCTGAAACCCGACACCGTGTACGGACATTTTGCGGAAGCGATTGCGTCGGGGCTAATACACTGTGAAGACGTGGTGGAATTAGAACCTGCACACATCAACAGCATTCAACACATGGCGATGAGTTTGGAGGTGACGTTGGACACGTCATTGAAACCCTTGTATGAGACCTTCGACGGCGAATGGGGCTATGGGTTACTCAAGTGCATCATCGCCAGCCCATAATTGAGCGCACCTGACACATTCATCAGAACTTAGTCGATAAGACGAATACCGTCATCGCGAATCTCCAACACACCGTCTTTGTACAGCCCGCCGATCGCGCGTTTGAAGGCTTTTTTACTCATGCTGAATGTTTTCTTGATGAGCTCGGGGTCGGACTTGTCGTGCAATGGCGCAAACCCATTGGTTTGTTTGTCGAGGTATTCGACAATGGTCCCCGAGTGTGTGTCGCGCACTTCACGTGCGATTTGCAACACCAAATCAATTTTCCCATCCTCGCGAATGCGTTTCACAAAGCCATTAATGCGTTGCCCAAAGCTGAGCGTTTGAAACACTTCGTTGCTGTACAGCACGCCCCAATAGCGGTGATTCACAACCGCTTTGTAGCCCAATTCCGTCGAGTTGGCGATGATCAACTCCACCGCTTGTTTGGGTTCTAAATCTTCGTTTTCGTCTTCGGCAAACTTATCCACTTTCGACGACGCAACAATGCGACCGTCTGCGTCGTTGATGTACACGTACACCAAATACGACTTACCTTCTTCCATGGTGCGATGCTGTTCTGAAAACGGCACGAGCAAATCTTTATCCAATCCCCAATCCAAAAACGCACCAACTTTGTTGACGTCGTTCACACGCAAATACGCAAATTCACCCACCTTCGCCTTCGGGGTTTGTGTCGTGGCGATGGGTCGTTTTTCCGAGTCCAAATACACAAAGACTTCTAATGAATCGCCAATGTTAATGAACTCGGGTTCGTATTTGATTGGCAACAACACCTCACCCAAATTACCGGCGTTCAAGTACAAGCCAAAATCCACTTCTTTGACCACCTCTAAGGTGTGTGTTTGACCGAGAGCAATGGTAGAAACATCATTCATATAAGAGACAACACCGTGTGTGAGGAATGTATACGACGCACAGTATAAACCATTCTCCGCGCCGATGAGAGTCTCATTCACAGCAACTCGCCATGCAAGACCATGACGTGTTATGGTAATGCGCTTCATCCACTCAGTCAGACTGCACGCCATGAACATCTTATACATTTGCACCCACAATCGCTGCCGCAGTATTTTAAGCGAAGCCATCACCAATCATTACGCATCTAACGACGTTCGTGCATTGAGCGCAGGCAGTTCACCTGTAGGGGAAGTGCACCCGTTATCGCTCAAGTACTTGACGGAACACGGCGTCTCCATAGACGGACTGAGCAGTCAATCGTGGGATGCATTTGAAGACGCAGACATTGATATGGTGGTGACCGTGTGCGATCACGCTGCAAATGAACCCTGCCCTATGTGGTTTGGCGATGCGATTCAAGTGCATTGGGGGTTACCCGACCCATCAAAATTGAAGGGATCGGAAGAGGAGATTCGAGCGGCGTTTTATGACGTCATTCGCACCATTGAGACGCGTGTTCACGCCCTGCTTTCACTTGAGCTACATACCCTGTCTAATGATGAACAACAAGCGGCATTGGAGACCTTAGCCTAAACGATTAACCTCACTCATTGACGTCACCGTAAACGACGTTCATTTAGTGTCCATGATGGCGATCCGAGGTCACCTTGCATTTGCGCAACCACTCTTTCGGCGAGGCGTTTAACGCGTCGGCCACCATGATGTCTTTGAACGTGCACGGCAAAGATTCCGTTGACCATTTCATGTAATAATCAGATCCCAAAGTCGCTTTAAAGTGCGCATCGAAATCATGCTGAACGTTATGTTTCCACTCATGAATTGCGTTTTTATAATACGCAATTTCCTCTTCGGATAATTGATCAATTCGATTCACCATTTCACGTGGGTCAGTTGCTAAATCAAAATAATCGTCTCGTTTGAATCCAAAATAGTGAATGAATTTTCTATCGCCGTCGATCACTGACGCACTCAGCTGGGATGTGATCTCACTAGAGAAAATCAACCGTTCAGGCAACGGACTCAAGACAGAGTAGCCCACTTTGTATTCGTGCTGAATGTTCAACGCATCGGCGATGGTTGGCAGCACATCCACGCCAGAATAAAACGCATCAGACACAGGCGTTTTGAGTGCTAATTTCAGTCGTTCGTTGTAGATCACCAATGGTACACTGATGGTGTTTTGATAGACGCTGTACAAATGCCCGTACTGCGAGTGTTCGCCAAAGCTTTCACCGTGATCGCCAATAATGACAAACAACGCATCATCAAACAAACCTTGTTTTTTGTATACATCAAAGATGCGCTCCAGTATCCCATCGCTGAATTTAACCGTATTTAGGTACTTGTTGTACATCTCCGCATCGGCCAAGCGCACCTCTGGAATGTCCTTTGGTAAGGCATATGGCGCGTGACTCACATTAGTTAACAAAGTGGCAAATGTTTTGCCATTCTTACGTTTATTTAACCACGATGACATCTTAGGCAGTACATCACGCTCGTCCACACCCGCGAAACTGGTGTAGGTCACGTCTTGATTATCCGACAACAATTTTTCAGGCGATACAACTTCTTTAAACCCTGTCTGCCGATGAATGCCGCTGTGGTTATCAAAATATTCCGTTGACGCACGGAAAAACACTGAATCAAATTGATGTTCGTTCAGTAGTTTCGGCAAGCAAGTTCCTGGTACGGTCAACGACTCAAACGCAAAATGACTGACAAATGGATATATCCCACACAGCATACTGATAAGACTTTTTGATGTGCCTGGAATTACGGTAATCGAATCACCAAACACCACGGCTTTGTCTTTAAGCGATTGTAAAAACGGAGCCACAACATACTCACCATTGACCTGATGATTCACTGCTTCGCTGCTCACAGACTCCAAAATAATCAGAGCTACGTGTTTGATACCGTACGCATCTTGGCTTAACGGCACTTGTGCTGGCGGCGTATACACTTTCCCAGTGGGCGCATGCTGAGGTCGCTCTTTGAACATGGCATCTTTGGCCAGCGTTCTGAGCGGCTGAGACACGCCTACAAATGGCGCATCTTTCAAAATACGATTCTGTTGTGGAAACACCGCATAAATCAACATCAACGAAACAAACAGAATACCCAGCCGACTCATGCCTTTGTTGCGCATCACGCGTTTAAACAGCCGTTTTAACAACGGCGCAAACACCATAATCAGAGGCAACACCACCAACGGGAAATAAATTGTTAGATCGTGAATTGGCTTTGATCCAAAGAAGACCATCAACCCATGCCGAACCCGTTCAAGCGTTAATTCGTACCCCAATCCGAAATAAATCAGCAACACAATATGAATTAACATCAGATACAGTAACGATGCAATAAACAACAGACGATATAAAATATGCGCATTTGATCTTGGA
>JBCDEX010000118.1:0-5503 GCA_039178995.1 Pseudomonadota bacterium
CGTTTGTTTACGACCTTGATTCGCTTTGATGCGGTGTATCACACGCACTTTAAGTGCAATGTGCGACTGTTGAAAGAGTATGAGTGCATTTATCAGTACATGTTGGAATTATATCAGTGGCCAGCTATTGCAGAGACGGTGCACATGGCGCACATCAAACGGCATTATTATGCGAGTCATGTCTCAATTAACCCGCATGCGATTGTGCCACTGGGGCATGTACAAGACTGGACGATCCCGCACACGCGCTGATTCTTTGGTTGTAAAGTGCCATTTTATGGGCTCTTGTTAAGTTTTGTGAATTTAAGTCCCTATTAAGGGATATTAAAGGCCCTATTGACATTATCTAATTAAAGAGCTATTTTGGTTACATTAAGAAGTTTTTAATGCTTTTGTGTAACCATTTTAGGTCTTTATATGATTAGAGAGAAAAGTGTGGGCGCGCTGGTCGATGAAATCGGCGCACGCCTGAAGCAAGCGCGATTGAATCGTGATTTAACACAATCTGATGTGGCTCGGTTGTCGGGCGTGGCACGAAAAACCGTGATCAATGCGGAAAAAGGAAAAGCACAGTTGAGTGTGTTTGTTGCCATCATGGTGGCGTTGGATTTGGTTGAGCAACTGGATGTGTTTCTGCCAAAGCAAAGCGTCTCACCGATTCAACTGGCCAAATTGCAAGGCAAACAGAGACAACGAGCGTCAGGGCAGAGCCGAACAGCTGGTACGACTCAACAGGGTAATTCCTCATGGTAATGGACGTTATCAATCTCGTGTACCACGAGCATGAAGTCGGTGCTGTGAGTTTTGACACAGAGACTGGTTTGGGTGCATTTGAATACGCCCCCAGCTTCATCGCAACGGGCATTGAATTGTCTCCGCTCAAAATGCCGTTGTCATCGCGTATATATCGATTTCCAGAATTGGATTTTACGACGTTCAAAGGTCTGCCAGGGTTGATTGTTGATTCCTTGCCGGATGACTTTGGTAATGCCGTTTTGAATGCGTGGGTGGCCGCTCAAGGTCGTTCACCAAATGAGATCACACCACTGCAACGACTCCAATACACGGGTCGACGAGGTATGGGGGCGTTGGAGTACGCGCCAGCCACTCAAATGAAACATCTGAATGCGTCGGAACGGATTGAGGTGCAATCCTTGGTTGCCATTGCGCAAGATATTTTGGATTCACGTGGCGACTTTAACGTCGAGTTGGCGCGCAACGGACAAGCGGATCGCGAGGCGATGATGTCGCTGTTGAGCGTAGGCATGAGTGCGGGGGGTGCACGACCAAAAGCGGTGTTGGCGTTTAATGACGATTTTTCTCAAGTGCGTTCGGGGCAAACAAACGTACCCGATGGGTTTACCCATTACTTGATGAAGTTCGATGGCGTCAGTGAGCATAACACCAATCAAGAAACGTTTGGTGATCCACTGGGCTACGGAGCGATGGAATATGTGTATTACGAGATGGCGACACGATGTGGTATTGATATGATGCCGTGCCATTTACTAGATGAAGGCAGTCGTCGGCACTTTGTGACCGAACGTTTTGATCGACACAATAATCAAAAAGTGCACGTGCAAACCTTGAATGGCTTGGCGCACGTTGATTACAAAAAACCGGGTTCTTTTTCATATGCGGAATTGTTTCAAGTGGCTCGTCAGCTGACCTTGTCATCCACTGATGCGCAACAGCTATTAAAGCGCATGATCTTTAATATTGTGGCCAGAAATCATGACGATCACGCGAAAAACGTATCGTTCATACTCAATGGCACAAGCTGGTCGCTCGCGCCGGCATACGATTTAGTCTACAGCTACAAGCCAGGTAGTCGCTGGGTTAACAGTCATTGGATGAGCTTGAACGGTAAGCGCGATGAGTTCACTCGTGATGATCTCTATAGCTTGGAAAAGATCAGTCCTTTATTCAATCGACGTTACATCGACCTCGTGTTGGATGAAACCATCGAGCAGGTATCGAACTGGTTCACTTTGGCAAAAGAAACTGGGGTTCCTAATGCGCTCATTGACGAAGTTCAACAGCATATAAGACTTAATTTGTAGCGCGGACAATCCAATAAAAAATCACGGATCAAGCAGTAAAAAGACAGATCATTGTCCCATGCTGGATGACGATGATCTGTCTTTTTTAGTGAGTCATTCACATAGTGTGACGGATTTTTTAATCCAGAATGCAACCGAATTTTGTATGAATGAGTCAGTGTATTCGTTGACCTGAAGTTTAAAACTCAGGGGGGCTGACGATGTGTATGGTTTCGTGGGTGAGTGGGTGTGCAAATTCAATTTCAGTGGCGTGTAATAACAACCGAGGGCTCATGGCCACGGCTTCTTCGTGTGCGTATAAATCACAGCCAACAATCGGGTGATCAATGTTGGCGCTGTGGATTCTGAGCTGATGTGAACGACCGGTGACTGGTTTTAATATCACGCGCGTTTGATTTTTTTCTGCATCACGTGAGACCACTTCGTAGTGGGTTAATGCGTTTTTCCCAGTCTCATGGCAAATTTTTTGTCGAGGTCTGTTTTCCCAGTCAAAGGCAATGGGCAAATCCACACTGAAGGTGTCTTCTTCCACCAAACCAAACAGCACGGCGGTGTATTTTTTATTCACCGTGCGCTCTTGAAATTGTCGAGCGATGTGACTTTGTGCGGGTTTGCATAGCGGGATTATCATGATGCCTGAGGTGTCTAAATCGAGGCGGTGAACGACCACCGCCGTCGGGTAGTCTTGTTGTATGCGCGTGATGACGCAGTCTTTATTTTCTTCCAATCGACCTGGGACGCTGAGTAAAAACTCCGGTTTGTGCACCACAAGTAAAAACTCATCTTCATATAAAATGCCGACGTCTTTGTCACATTTGGGGACGATAAAAGGTTGTTGAGTCATAGCGTGTTCGATTGTGTTATTGATAAGGCTCTGTTTAACAGGGCAGTCATGCATCAAGAGAGAGTGCCATCACATGCTGAGTGTTGATGCAGGGCGTATGGTACGTTATTTTAATTTGAAAACATAATCATTCAGTTCTGTCGCTGCTCAATAAGCGCGTTTGTGAGGTCATCATAATGGTACACTTTGAGTTTTGAGGTGTTTGACGTCATGCGCAGGGTATTGAGTGGTTTATGGATGATGTGTACGGGAGCGTACATATCACTGACGGTGGCGATTACGGCTGCGGCAAAGGATTACGACGGACGCAGTCTGCCATTGGATACACCGCTGACGGTGACGGTCGATTACGTCATTGACGGTGACAGCGTGAAGGTTTTGTATGAAGGGCGTGACTACACGTTGCGTTTACAGGGGATTGATGCGCCTGAGTTGGACCAACCGATGGGTGACGAAGCGCATGAACGCTTGAACGCATGGGTTGCGTATCGTCGGGTGACGATTCAGGTGTTGGCGCAAGACCGTTATAAGCGCTGGTTGGTGCGCATGACGCATGCAGAGCGTGACGTCAATTTAGCGATGGTGGAAGCGGGTTTGGCGTGGTGCTATGTGAGTCACACGCAGAAACACAGTGCGTTTTCACAGGCGTGTGAACGAGCGGAAGACTCAGCGAGATCGGATAGACTGGGATTGTGGGCAGATGAGCAGCCTATGAAACCATCTCAGTGGCGGAAAACACAGCGCAATGAGCGTGAATTGGCACAACGGCGAATCGATGAGATGCTGGCGCGAGTGCATCGGCTCTATCGTGTCATCACACGCTGGTTACAGCGCGTGCTTGGGTTAGCAAGTATGTCGATAAATGACAGTAAGGGGTTGGTAGATGATTAAATTAGCCAGAAAGCACGTGCTCATGATGAGTTTAGTGGGTGTGTGTATGGTGTTGGCACTCTGTTCTCAAGCGTCGGTTGAGTGGTTGTATTACACGCGCTCAGGCATTGCAGCAGGGCAATGGTGGCAGTTGTGGACAGGGCATCTGTCGCATTCGACGCTGTATCACTGTGTGGTGAACGTTGGCGTTGTTCTGGTGCTGTATTACTTTTTCATTGAGCATTTTGATCGCTGGCACTGGGGGCTGACGTTGTGTGTGTTGATGCCTTTATCGAGCCTGTTGTACTACCAGCTGAATCCACAGTTTGATGTGTACACAGGGTTTTCGGGGATGGTTCAAGCTTGGTTAAGTTTGTTGTTGGTGCGCAGCATCCGTGAATCCATGGGCATTAATCTGTTGATTTTGGGGTTGCAATGGGGACGCATCGTGATGGAGCAATTACCGGGATACGATGTGGATTACATGAAAGACGTGATCAATGCATCGGTGGCAGTTGACGCGCATTTGTACGGAGCGGCATTGGGCGTGTTGTGTGGGCTGTTCTGTCTTTGGATGGACGCCAACAAACAAACGGGGTCAGAAACGGCTGAATAGCTTGCAGAAATAATGGAATTAAGGCGCGCCTTGGCTAGTCTCTTTGATGAGGCTATTGTAGAATGACGCCTGACAAATTAGACCTTTTCACTACAATGCAGTTGGCTTTGATTGGACTGTAACGGCGCATCATTTATGTTAGAAACAAACCTGATAGAAACCAGTATTAAAGACGTCCTTCAGCGAGTGGATTCGCTTAGGGGGTATCTTTGACTACGATCTTAAAGTTGAGCGCTTAGAAGAAGTTGAAAACGAATTGGCGGACCCGAGTATTTGGGATAAGCCAGACGATGCACAAGCCTTAGGCAAAGAACGTGCTAGCTTGTCGTCGGTGATTGAGATGCTGACCGACTTGTCTGAGTCGTCGGACAGTTTGCTGGAACTGTTAGAGATGACCGTCGACAGCCAAGACGAGGACATGCTGGCTGAGATCGAAGAGGAGTTGGCTCGATTGTTGTCTGAGTTAGAGACCTTGGAATTTCGGCGCATGTTTTCAGGCCCAATGGACGAGAACGGCTGCTTTTTGGACATTCAATCCGGTTCAGGTGGCACAGAAGCGCAAGACTGGGCTGAGATGCTGTTGCGCATGTTTTTGCGTTGGGGCGAGCGTAAAGGCTTTAAGGCAACGTTACTGGAAGCGTCTGCAGGCGATGTGGCTGGGATTAAAAGCGCGACGATACAATTTGAAGGTGAGTATGCGTTTGGCTGGCTGCGTACAGAAACCGGAGTGCATCGACTGGTAAGAAAATCGCCGTTTGATTCCGGAAGCCGTCGCCATACCTCGTTTGCATCCGTGTTTGTGTCTCCTGAAGTGGATGACAACATTGAAATTGAAATCAATCCAGCCGATTTACGCACCGACACCTACCGTGCGTCTGGGGCGGGCGGTCAGCACGTTAATAAAACAGATTCGGCGGTACGTATTACCCATGAGCCAACGGGTATTGTAGTGCAGTGTCAAAATCAACGTTCTCAACATGCAAACCGTGATGCGGCGATGAAACAGCTTAAAGCGAAGTTGTATGAATTTGAGGTGCAAAAAGTGAATGCAGAAAAACAAGCGCAAGAAGACAGCAAATCGGACATCGGTTGGGGCAGTCAAATTCGTTC
>JBCDEX010000119.1:0-5479 GCA_039178995.1 Pseudomonadota bacterium
TGATTCTTGAATATTAATCAAACACTTTCACTGAGGAAGTTATGCTGGCTTTGACAAGATCGATGCAAACAACTCTGTCGCAATTTCACTGCCCAACCACCATGTTGGTTGCTTTAATTATATGCCTCGCATCGTTCAACGCATCAGCTTTTGGCCCTCTGGCCGGAGAAAAACTGATCAATACCGCTGAGGTCAATTATAAAATCAGCAA
Source organism: Pseudomonadota bacterium (assembly GCA_039178995.1). Lineage (GTDB taxonomy): Bacteria > Pseudomonadota > Gammaproteobacteria > Pseudomonadales > JBCDEX01 > JBCDEX01. The sequence goes on from JBCDEX010000119.1 coordinate 212, forward strand.
CACACCCCAAAGCACCGTCACCGCACAAAATGAGTTGACCGTTGACGCTCAACTGAACTTGCATGTTGCCTCCATCGCACCATCCGCCATTGCCTCATTCGCAGGCCAAAAAAATGCAGCCGTTGGCTTCAAGGTCACCAATCTAAGCAACTCAATAAATGATGTATTACTGGCCGTTCGCCTTGCCAGCGAAGACAATGCAGGCTCGCCAGACACCTACACAAGCTCTACGGGCAATCTAAATACCGTAGCGCCCAATGGATCATCAGGTCTCACAATCAATGATCACCGTTTGTTTGTTGACGTTAATGGCAATGGCATTTACGAACCCGGTATTGATACCGCCCAAGTCATCGACAATTTAGGGCCTGGCGAATCACGCACGGTCTTTGTGGTCACAGACATCCCTACCGATGTGCCTGAGGGCAAGCTCGCGGCGGTGGCACTCATTGCTCAAATTGCCGATACAGAAGGCAATGCCATCACCAACGACGACAGTGGCAATACAAGTCCTGCTGGTACATTTGCAAACGGAATATCAACCCCTGCAGGCACTGCCATTAACATCAACAAAGCCGATTCACCTAACAGCACGCTTAAGCTATTCGCAGACGGCAACAGTCCAATAAACTCTGACGGTTCAAAAGACGACGGTAATGACGGCCAACACTCAGCTACCAATGGATACTTATTCAAGCTCAGCCCCGCATTACTGGAGAAATCCGCTAAGATCATTGACTGTAATTCGAAGAAAGAGGTGTTAGAGGTCTCCAGTAGCGGTGAAGTGTACAAAGGCGCATGCGTTCGCTATACATTAACCGTGAAGGTAATTGTGGATGCCGTAACCGCAATCAAAGTCAACGACGCCATACCGTCAGGTACAAGCTATGTAGCCAACAGCTTAACACTCGATGGCACGAGCATTACCGATGACAGCGACGGCGACAAAGGTCACTATGCAAACGCTCAAGTTGAGTTCGACTTAGGCACATTAAACAAAGACACAACACAATCAATCGAATTCATCGTGAAGGTGCAGTAAATGTCATTTTTCAACCTAACAAACACAACAAAGGGGTTTCCTATGCAACTGTCTAACATTATGGTGCTGTCTACCGCAAGTCTTGGGCTGATGTTCAGCTCACAGCTGGTTCTGGCCAAAGCTGGCGCCATCAACTTGAAAATGAACACGTTCAAAGAAGTCGTTGTTAAGGACAAACAAAACAAGCCTAAGGTTAAGCTGGAAAAAATTGATTCAGCTGTCCCTGGCGATAACATCCTCTATTTGGTCGAGTACAAAAACGTCAGCAAGCAAACCGTCGATGCAGGCGCTGCGATCAATAACCCAGTTCCAAAGAACACCTTGTATGTTCCAAACTCAGCGTATTGTGACGATTGCACCATCACCTTTTCCATTAATGGCAAAGCGTATGCGCCGATCAAAGCGTTGCGTGTCACCTCCGCGAATGGCAAAAAACGCCCTGCGACTCACAAAGACATCAAATACGTCCGCTGGACATTGAACAACCCCATCACCCCAAAAGCATCTGGGGCACTGGGCTATAAAGTGCAAATTAAGCAACACGTTGCCGCCGCGGTTAGCACCAAGGCTGTCAAATAATGATCCTGCGATCAGCAGTCACATTTTTCAGACATACACATTGTAAATTTAATCGCGAGGGAAACATCATGAAATGCAAATCACTATCAACCAAACTGCGCTTATTGCTCAGTGCCTCTATGCTGGTATTGTCACAGCAAGCATTATCAGCACCAAACGATACCATTACAAACCAAGCCACTGTTGCCTACACGGTCAACACAAATGCCCAAACGGCAATCAATTCATCGCCCACTGGCAACAACGTACCAGGGAGCACTGAAGGTGCAACCACGGACATAAAAGAAGATCAGTTGATTAACTTCGCCGTTCACACAAACGACACAGAAAATCAAGTGGCCCTTCCAGGTTCTGGCGCTAACGCGACCACTCACACAACCAACTTTACGGTGTACAACATTGGCAGCAACAATGCCAGCGACGTCGCATTAAGCGCGTCAAACACAACGAACTTCTCAAACGGTAAAATCACCGTGAGCTTAGCGGCCGTTGACATTGCTGGGGCGCCCTCGCCTCACCCAACATCAGGTGATGTATTTGCAACCAGCAATTGTGTTGTTTATGACAGCACAGATAATGCCATCACAGAACTTGAACTAAATCCTGGTGAATCTAAAGCAGTCAAAGTCTCATGTGACATTCCAGCCGTACAGCTAAATGGCGACGTATCAGGCGCTGTTGAGTTAAGAGCCACGGTCATTAAAGATTACAGTAATAATGATATCACTGGCGTCGATAACACCACAGCAAACACCATCGCAGGTGTTGAACACGTGTTCTTAGATGACGGAAAACATGGCGACGATAACGACAACAAAATCAGTATCGATTACTCCGCCTTCATCATCGAAGCGCCGGTGTTAACCGTTACAAAAACCGTTGCGGTGATTTCAGATCCAAGTGGCAGCGCAAGTGCAAGTGCAAAAGCAGTACCTGGTTCTATCCTAGAGTACACCATTGTGGTGGGTAACTCAGAAACGCCTGTCGCAAATGGCGTAACAGTAATAGATGCATTAACCCCCAATCTCGCATGTAACAGCGTACCTAGCTTAGTGCATTCAGCAGGCACTACTCTGACAACACCATCGTGCGCTCAGACCGTTGTCGGAACCTGCGGCAATCTTGGAAAAGATGAAACATGTACCCTTACAGTACGCGCTGAAATCTTAAACAACTAAGACTCACTAAATACAGCAACACAGTATTCATTGATATGGAGGGTTTATTGACAGTAAGACACGAACCAATCGGCGTTACACCGTGTGACGCCCGTTTTATCCGGCTCTAACTGTAATAAACCGAGTTCGGCACTTGCATAAATTGACGTTTCGTCAATAAGGTGCCTACCTCAAGGACTGTATTATGACTATGATACATAGTATGACCACTGCACTGAGAACCCTGTTCTCAGTCTGTTTCCTAAGCGCTTTGCTACTGGCTCCAGCTCAGAGCATGGCGCTTAATTTGGGCGATTCCATCAACAATACCGCTCAGTTACTGTTTGAAAAAGACGGCAGCATTTTTGCACCTGTCAACAGTAACACCACGCAACACACCTTGATCATGAAGCCCACGACGGCTGAGATCAGCTTTTTTTCAGCGCCTAACGGCGCCTCTAATTCGAGCATGTGCACGAATAAAGAATCCAGTAGCACACCAGCCATCGGCGCACAGACCCAATCGTACGCTGCAGGCAACGACGTGTACGTTCAACTGAACGACGCTGATCAAAACATCGACAGCTCAACAAAACAAACCATCACCATCACCATCACCACCCAAACCACTGATGGCGCCGATCTCGACTCTGAAGAATTAGTAGGCACCGAAACCGACGTGGATTCAGGTGTGTTTGTGGCGCAAATTCCATCCACATTGAACAAAACCAGCCAAAACAACTGCGAATTGAGCGTGACGCTCAACAGTCGCATGGTGGCTGAATACCAAGACGAACGAAACGCCAACAACGCATCAAAAAACACAGTCAAAACATCCACGGCATTGGTTGACCCATTTGGCGTGGTCTTCGACAGTCAGTCAGGGCAACCCATCGACAACGTTACGGTCAACATTTACAATGCAAATCTCGACGGCACGAAAGGCGCCCCTGCTCAAGTGTTTGCCGACCCTCAAGGCACCGTTGCTTGGCCAAGCACGGTCACCTCTGGCACATCCGTTACCGCGGGTGGCACAACCTACCCGTTGGACCCTGGTAGTTATTGGTTTCCATATTTAGCGCCCGGTGATTACATCATCGAGGTCCAAACCGATTCAACGTACATCTATGGCCAGTCGGCAGTGAGCGCAGCCAATTTGACAGGCAATCCAAACACACAACAATACGCCGTGGTCTCAGGATCGTATCAAGACGTCTTTACCGTAGCTGAGAACGCCGGACCCATTCGCATCGATATTCCAAAAGATGCAGCTCAAACCGACCAGCACAGTGGCTTGGTCGTCACCAAATCGGCTGGAACAGACGCTGTAGGTGCAGGTGAACTGGTCAAATACACCTTGACCTTCACGGTCGCAGATACACGTCGTGGGCACTTGAATGTCATCGCACATGACACCCTGCCTCATGGCTTCCGTTACGTGCCTAACTCAGCGACCTCTTCAAGCGTTCATGGCTTAGCCGAGCCATCGATCAGTAAAGACGGACGAACCCTGTCGTTTAACATCGGAGATGTGACACCGGATGCTGCAATCACCCTCACCTACTTATTAAAAGTCGGCATTGGCGCTCCCAAAGGTCAAGCGATCAACAGCGTATATGCGATAGACAGTTTGCAATCAAAATCCAACGTAGCAACGGCCAGCGTTGAGGTCAAAGACGACTTGCACCAACACACCAACCAAGTCATTGGCCAACTGAATCTGGACAGCTGTGAAGTAGCGGACGTACACGCCATCGATCTGTATCCAAACAACATCACGGCGGACATTGTGCAGTACACGGCCACCTTGCGTAACATCAATCACAACACCAACACCTCAGAGCTCGGCATCTTATTGGATGACGCATTAACTTTTGTTGATGACAGCGTTGTCTATAATGGTAAGCCATTAGAGGTCATGAAAATTAATGGTGAACACAGTGTGTACCTGCCTTCATCAGACAAAACACAGAGTCAATTACTATTCAGTGCGCGCATAAACGATACCAAAGCAATCGACAAAAAAGCAACGATCACCGCTCGTTTCACTAAGAAAGGCAAACGCTACACCTTGGATCAAGTGTCCAGTGACCCATTAGCGTCATTGCAGTTGTTCACTCAGCCTGCCAAAAAAAGCATGCTGGAGTACATCAGCGATGCAACCAATGAATCCAATATCAGCCCGTCATTACCAACCGATGTCGATCTCTCAGGCATTCGTATCATCATAGAAGACGGTCGTTATGCGATCACCGACAAAGCGGGACGTTTCCATTTAGACGACCTGTCTAATGGTACGCACGTACTTCAGGTAGACACGGTCAGTCTGCCTGATAACTTAGAGATCAGCCCATGTATCAATAACACTCGCTTTGCTGGTAGCAGTATTTCTCAGTTTGTGGATTTAAAAGGCGGCACCCTATGGCGCAGCGATTTTTATGTGCGACAAACGGGTCAAAGCCAATTCAAACCGAGCAAAGAAACCAAACA
>JBCDEX010000120.1:0-5420 GCA_039178995.1 Pseudomonadota bacterium
CAAAAATTTCGCCTTCTGCCAATGGATGTAACCGATCTTTGAGTCCCCACATAATAAACGTAGGCACTGCGACCTGCCGAATCAAATCAGAGTTAGCATGACTCCCTCGAGTCAAACTCAATATGGAAGAGAAAGCTCGACGATTTCCTTCGCGGGTCAACAGATCATAATAACGTGATACCAACTCATTGGTGACCAACGATTGGTCTGCATAGACGTTGCGAACCGACGCCTTGACTAAAAACTTAGGCGTCACAAACCAAGAGATGCGCTTTATAAGAGGCAAAGTCGACAAAAAAAAGCCAATATTAATGTCCGATAATTTGTGCGCAACCTGATCCGCCAAACCTGCAGCATCCAGTAAAATGAGCTTATCCACTTTAGCTGGACGCGCCAATGAATAACGCCAAGCCAAGCCACCACCAAAGGAATTACCCGCTATGTGTGCCTTTTCGACATTCAAATACTGCATCAACCCATCGATGACCTGAATGTATTTTTCAAAAGAGTACACAGTCCCTTGTGGAAAAGGACCCGTCAAGCCAAAGCCAGGCAAATCAAGAGAAATTACTTTAAAATCACTTGAGAGCTCCTGATGCCAACCGTTCCAGGTATGCAACGACGACGCCACACCATGCAACAAAACAACCACAGGCGCACTATCACGACCCGTGACCCGATAATGCACATTCACGCCTTCCACTGTTAAAAAATCCGACCCCGGTTGCATGTATTGCGCTTGCAACTCCGAGACAGGAACCCCTTGCTTGTAAAACATCAAGACAAATAACAAAGCAAAACATATGAGCAACGTTAGACATTTGAAAAAAGCATTCACTGGATTAATGTTCCTTAAAGTTGTTCTTATTCTACTTTTTACGATCTACACCATACTACCTCAAATTCACACCCCATAGACAGTCGATTTGAACCAACCCAACAGTGTAAAAAAGGGCGGATTCAGTTGATCCTTTGTAAACACTGGCGTAAAATCCGCAAGATTCTAAAAATTAATAATGATTGTATAAAGGAATGATCCATGAATAGGCTATACAAATCTTTCTCCATCATCGCGATGCTACTGGCTATTACCGCCTGTGTTCCAGAACAAGTATCAAAATTTGAGTTCAGTAAAAAGATCTGGTCGACGATGGGGCCAAGCCATTACGAATTCACAGTGCACGAGAACTGCGGCCAGTCAAAATGCGACAAACGCATGCGCCCTGTGTACACAGTAGAGATCAAGGACGGTGTCGTTGTTAAGACTGTGAATAATGACAATGCCATTGCAAATCATACTCAATTTAAGTGGGCTCTGATGTTTGACGACATCTTTGATGCGGTTGCAGCCCAGGTATTTGATCATCCTAACAAAAATGTGGAATATGACCTCAAATATGGTTTCATCAACTCAGCGCTTGACTTCACCATCAGTAATTTCAAAAACTTAAGCGCTCCTGAAGCCACCACCAATACACCACTTGAGAAAGCAGAGCAATTGTGGTCTGAGAAAAAGCCAAACAGCTATTCATTCACAGTCAGTGAAAAAATTTGTAACAATGTCCCAATGTGTGAATTGTTTGCGAACATCCTTGTTTACACGATCCATGTCAAAGACAATATGGTTCAAAAGGTTGTCAGTCAAACATTCACATCTCAAGGAGAAATACTTCCAAAAGATCAGTATGAACTGTCTCCTTGGATCAACACAATGGACGCATTGTTCATCCTTGCAAACAGAGGTGAAAACGCTACGAATGGCGGCAGTGGCGCGTTCGTGGATGTGGAGGAGAGTTACGCATTTGATACGGAGCTTGGTTACATCACAGAAAGCGCATACTACACCATTTCAGAATTCACTGTGAAAAAATAACAGTCTGCGCAACGCTATGAATACTTAAACAAATGTTCATTACAAACAACAGCATCTCTGCTTTAATTTTGAGGTGCTTTTTTATGCCCTACCGAAAATCCGAGAGCGCATTCCCAAGACTCTCAATAAACGTGGGCCACTCAATTCTGCTAGACTGATTCACAAAACAACACTGCTCGTATTTGTAAGGATTCCATATGGCGCAAAAATGGCTTATCGCAACCATCTCAATCATAGCAATCATCTCCCTAGGGCTGACGATATGGCCATCCACACCATCAGACACTGACATCACTCAAACACATAGAACAGAACAATCAATATCTGAACTTGATTCAACCGAAACGGTGGCGGCAATACAAGCACAAAATTGGTACGAGGGTGGATCATTGCATCAAAAGTCAGCCAATGACTGGGTTGGCGCAACCATTGAAAACAAATTAGCAACCGCCTCAGACTGGGTCGCTGCATTTCCAAAAATAAAAACGGCCTATGCCGCCAGTAACGACATGAATTTACTTAAACCATTTGCGCTGGCACTCGTTGAATGCCTAGATCAAGTGCACATGGACAACCCAGATACGCCACTCACACAGCTCGTGGCAAATTGCGCATTAGATATGGAGTGGAACTGAACGTATCTTGCTCAGAAACAGACACGCTCTGGGCATTCAGACACAGAACACGACAAGGCAACGCCTGACCTTGTAACAGGAAGACGCACGTCGTCATGTTAGCGTGTAACTCTCATGACTGCTGGGTTTGCTGTTTGCGCCGACGCAGCAACAACACAAATCCGGTGATAACTAATACAAGCGACACACACAGCACCGTCATCAATACTGCATCACGTGACTTACGCCCCATCACGGGACGTAAGAAATTCCACTTATGCAACATCGAGAAACTCAAACCCTCAGCCCGTTTCAATGCATTGGAGCGATCCACAATAATGCCCGTATTCACATCCACAAATACCGTTTCCTGAGTGTCTAAGGTCAGCGCCCAAACAGGCAAACGCTTGTTGCGGAAGTCATAATTTGGCCCGAAGTGCGTTACCCGTTGAGCACTGATCACCTCACCTGACACATCCAATTTTGCCAACACGTCACTGGCTGCCTGCTGATCGTCCATGAGCGATTCACGACCCGTCAGTGCGTCGATATAACGTGCCTGCTTCTCTTGGCTAATGCCATTGAAACGTTGCGTTTGAGTCATGGGTTTACCCGTCGTTTTATGTGCCTCACTCAAGCGATACAGTAACTGACCATCGGATGTTTCAAACAAAGCCGCGCTGTTCAACGAAAGTGACGTCAACGAGCCACTGGATTGCAATGTCGACGACACCACTAACTCAGACAATCCATTCATGTTGTTCACTTGCATCAAACGATCTTCATCACCATACGCACTGTGCAATAAGTGAAACAATCCACTGATCGAAAACCCCAGCAACGGAACGCACACAAGGTACGCCACAGCACGATGCACTCGACGCTGAGTCGTTGGCATCTTACGGTTTTTCAACAGCACCAAAAGACCGATACCGCACGCGCTTAAACCCAACACGCACGCCATCATCAACACCATAAGAATGACGCGTGCGTTATCAAACCCATTCAACCAACTTAAGGTGTGAATGTTTTTAAATACAAATTGCAATCGGGTGCGCCATGAATTGCTCAAAGCAGCCAACGCATTCAATTCGGTGTAGACAAACGCACTTAAATTTGAGGCGTCATCAAATTCCACCTGATACACCGGCAACAAGCGATTCACAGACGGGTAGGCATCACTGAACTCAGTTTGAAACGTAATGGCGCGAATCGGCGTATCGGCTTGCCCTGTGTAATAACGCGCCAACCACTCCACATGACGCTGCTCAAAGTTCGCCAACTCCACTAAGCTGATTGGATCAAAATAACGACGTGGCGCATGCTGCTCCTCAGTCACCTGCAGGACAGGACCGTCAACCGACGCCACTAATTTCACAAATGCCGCACGATCAATGTTGTGTTTCTTTAACACATTCACCAATGACGACAAGCTGTCAGCGCCCACCGACAACGACGGCGGCCGCATCTTAACAGGCTGCGGCCCTGTCCACGTCAACAACGGATGGGTCATGGCAGACACAATGAACAAACACAACAACAAGCCACCAACCCATGCCAATTGACGATGCCATCCCACTGTTTTTTTCAACTTTGACGTGCTTCGTTTACTTTGCGTCATACTGTCCTCTCCCACCGTAATGTCACCTGCGACACAGGCATTATTTCCATTCTTTTTTGATGCCAACATACACACTGCGTGGCGCACCTGGGTTATGCGACATATCGCCACCACCCACTGACTTACTGCTGTAATTTGAATACGATTCATCGGTGACATTCGTCACACGTCCATACACCCGAGTGTGCTTATCCACATCGTAATGCGCGCGTAAATTCAACAAGCGATGACCGTCGTATGTCTGAGTGTTTTGCTCATCCGAAAAATACGAACTCAAGCCTTGCCACTCCAGTTCGAATGTTGCCCCCGGCAATTGCGTCGGTTCGTACGTCACACTCACATTGCTGATGAGTTTGGGTGCACGCGGTAAGTCATTTCCTGAAAAGTCCACTTGCTCTTGCTTAAACGTATTGCTGTTAAAAAATGTACCGCTGAAATCATCGTAGCGTTGCTTTCGATAACTCGTTGCCACCGTCATCGACACATCATCGCTGACAGCATGCCCCAGCGACAGCTCAACCCCTGCGTGCTCTGTTTTGCCCGCATTGGTGATTTGACGGTCGCCGTCTTTGACGATGTTGACGATGTCGTCTTTGACTTGCATGTGATACACACTCAGGTCATACGTTGACTTCTTACCCAGCACGCCGCGAACACCCACTTCATTACTCACCGCTTTCACCGGTTTTAATGCGTCGGTATTGGGTGTCGAGCCCGAGGTAAAGAGTCGACCAATGCTCGGCGCTCGAAACGAATGTTTATGACTGGCAAAGAGCGCATGCTTGTCATTGAGACGATGCGTCACACCCAACTTAGGGCTTACTTTTTCATAGTGCAGTGTTTGTGAGGCTGGTCTCAGGTGCGTCGAACGCCCAATGGTCTCAGGCACGTTCGAGTCCATTCGATCCGTGTAATCCACGCTGAAATGATCGTAGCGTAACCCGGCATCCACTTTGGTGTTGTTCGCGAACACATACTCCGCATGAACGTATGGCGACACACTGGTCTGATTCGCAGTGTAATTGTACTGTTCATCACCTTTCACGGTTTTCTGACACGCACTGACATACCCTTTTTTACGCTCATAGCAAGGCGCGTCATCCGCACCCAGCACCGACACGCCATGCTGTTGATAACTTGATGGCGTGTAGTCTGTGTCGAGACCTACAATGACATCGCCTGATTCAAAGCGTTTATGGTACTTACTGTTCACACCATACGACTCAAACTCATACTCGCGCTGATTTGGATCGTAGGTCACCATCCAACTGGGCGTCATCTCCATCGTATTTTTTCGATAATACGGGCGCAC
>JBCDEX010000121.1:0-5412 GCA_039178995.1 Pseudomonadota bacterium
AAAACTTATTATGACGTGATCTTTCGTAAATACATGCTGCCCGATGACATGGTGGGGGTGCCATTGAGCGAAGATCAAATCGAGTCATTGTGCTTTTATGCTGCGCATGAACGCCCCTTGTTTGTTGGGCATTATTGGCGGACCCACCATGTCATCGGGCAGCATGTATTTACGAAAGATCACGTCATCATAAGTTTTAGGATTCTCTAACCAAAAACGCGCTCTGAAATTATCACGCAAGGTGCCGTCGGTGCCCCTGATAAACACGCCGTCAGGTAAACACAATTCAATGCCTCTCATGCAACGCTCAAGAAACGCGTACGCAAAACTGCTGCGATCGGCAAAGTCCAATACGAAGTCACGATCCACGGTATTGCATTGAAACCGCTCACGATATTGATCAATCATATTATGATCCCAACACGCATGAACCACTCGATACTTGGGGTGTTCAATAAAAATCGGACGTTCTAATAACCAACCTCTCAGGTACGCCCACTCATCATCAAGTCCCTCAAATGCGGCGATCGTGTCTTTCAATAATTCAAAATTTTTTGTGGTGTGAGGGCGGATAAATTCGGTTGGATCGTCACGCGCTGGGATGTAATAACTCAATGCATGAAACTCATGATTCCCCATCACTAATTGCGCTTCGCCATGCTCGACCATGGCATGCACACAATGCATCACATCGCGAATGCGCGGACCGCGGTCCACCAAATCGCCCACAAAGATCACTTTGCGTGGGCCATCTTCACCCGCGTAGCGAAAGCAATCGCCGTCGTGCACATACCCAAGCGCCTTTAATAAAGCCTCGAGCGAGTCGAAACATCCATGCACGTCACCAATAAAATCGACACCGCCATTAAAGTGTTCAACATCTTGTCCCGATGTTGGTAACTCGCGTTGCGTTAATAGCTGCTGTAAATTCATCAAATTTTCACTAACCCCAACCCAATTTATCGCGGCACGCGGCATAAAAATCGTGCCCTAATGGGTGCATCATGGACAACGTGTTTGGATTTTTTTTAACAACGATCCGATCGCCTTTATACAGAGGCACCATGGTTTGCGCATCGCAACTGATGATGGGTTCGGACTCGTCCGTCACCGTGACACCCAACGTAATCGTACTTGCGCCATTGATGACCAATGGACGACTGCTCAACTTATGTGGAAACATCGGCACCAATACAATGGCGTCCAGCGCAGGGTTCATAATGGGGCCGCCTGCCGATAAAGCATACGCTGTTGATCCAGTTGGCGTGGCCATGATCAATCCGTCTGCTCGTTGTTTGTTGACAAAAACATCGTCAACGGAACTTTCAAATTCAATCATTTTTGCGGTACTTCCTGAACTCAAAACCACATCATTAAACGCGGTTTCATGCACCACAGTCCCGTCTTTTCGATGCACCTCCAATGACAGCAAAAAGCGTTCTTCAATGCTGAATTTACCTTGTAAGACCTTATCAATAGTACGTTCTAAATCCACTGGCAACACGTCGGTTAAAAACCCGAGGGTACCTCGATTCACACCCAACACAGGTACACGGCTGTCATTCAAACTCCGTGCGGCTCCTAGCATACTGCCATCGCCACCGACAACAATTACGAGGTCACACTCTACCGCAATGCGCTCTCTTGCCACCGCTTTGACGTTACTCACGCCATCGAGCACATGCATGATGCCATCCAACACACACACATGACGTTGATGCTGGTGCAACACGTCAACGCATTTTTTTAAGGTGTCTATGGATTCAGGCTTATTGATACGCCCCATCAAACCCACGGTGTTAAATTGACTCATGATGTCTTGTCGGCCTTAAGCATTGTGTCATTTGTTCCTACGCACAGCATATCATTAACCAGTTGATTTCAATAATGACTTATTGAGACAGGCCAGTCATCAAACCCACGAGCGCCTTGCAGACCACCCGTATTCATCAATAAGACATGCTGCCTATGGGCAAACCCGTCGTACACCACCTTGTCGATCAAGCGTTGCACAACCTTCACATTATAAATCGGATCCAGCGGAATGCCACACTGCTGCAACGATTCGGCAGCCAATGCACGCAGCTGATCATTTACCTGACCGTAACGCGTGACGTGTGGCGTTTCATCGATTGACCACGACGGGAGTGCTTTCAACGGCAACGCATCACACCCTTGCGCGAGCTGATCTTTGTAATGGCTGGGTTTCAACACCGGCACGCCCAACACAGACAGAGCGCTTGGCAATGTGTGCAGCATCCCCATGAGCGTCGACGTAGTGCCACACGGCAACATCAACCAGTCAATAGCGGCCTGCTGTTTATCCGACCACCGCGCCATGAGTTTCGCCACATACGCACCCAACACGTGACTGCCCTGATAGCCTAACGCGTCCATTGCACCTTCTGCAATCACATGCGCTTGCTCAAAATCATCTGACAATTGTTTAAGATAATCCGTCGAATGACGCTGACGATATTCCGAACGACTCACGTAACGGATCACAGCGCCCAAGCGATGTGCATCCAACAACGTGGCAGATGGCCTCACACCAGTGTGTTCATATTGTCCCTGAGGCACGATAATAGTGAGCTGCACTCGCTCATGCTCTGCTCGACAACGATTCAATTCATCGCACGCCACACTCAACGCATGCACATGATTTGAATACGCGCCACCAAAACTGATGACATGCCGACATTTATTCTGCTCAATCCAGTCGAGATGGGCCAACACCTTGAAGTATTTATTGCCCGACGCATGCGCGTCAATTTGATCCAAACACAAGACAGACACTTGAACGTGATGCGCTTGTAACACGGGTAAGTTAAGCGGCATGATAGGAACGTCTGGAATCGAGTTGAGCTCATATTCAATCATCATCGCTCCAATCTAGGACCCGTTGAATGAATCCATTATTTATCCATTGTCTCTTTCTTTTTTTCTGTCTCTGGGTATTTAACATACAAATCAATGCGCTGTGTTGTTGTCAACGGATCCACTCCGCTTGCGCTATCGCCTTTATCGGTATAGCGTAATTCAACAAAGTAAAACAGCTCATCGCCATGGTCTCGATCTAAGTGCACCGCATCAAATTCAGCCTCACAGCCGTATTTCAAAAACAGTGGATGAGCGTGTCGCCCGTGCCCTAATCGCACATCCCATACCAAGTCAGCACAGTTTGCAGAGGCATCATCAGGGTCGGTCACCTCGCCTTTCAAGGTGATTTTAGCTCCTTCCAAAAACATCTGATTCATCACCGGTGAGACAATCTTTACAACCGGCCTCTGATTACCCAACACAAACGTTTTTACCGCTGGAAAACTTTTATTGCCTGAGCTGTTTTCAGTCACCAAACTGGCCGAGTATGTGCCGGGCTTTTTCAAGACATACTCAAAGTGCGAATCGCTGCTTTGGACGTCGACGTCTTGTCCCTTAATTGTCCAAGAATACGTTGAAATGCCGTTATCCGTATTGCCTTTATCATTCGGTGATAAAGAACCTAAACCACTTAGCTTAAGTGTATAGGGTACCGACACACCTTCGTTTTTATTAATGGACGATACAATGTGGCTGCTTGGCGTAAAGTCTTTCGTATTTGAGTATTCGATTCTTGACAACTTCGCATCCACGCTGTCCCCACCGTAACTTGATCCATACTCAAGAACATACAATGCACCATCGGATGCAACTTGCAAGTCGATCGGGCTGGCAAAATAAAACGACGGTGCGAAGGCTTTTAAATCAGTCGCGCGTCCATCATCACCCACGGTAACCTCATGCAAACGATTTCGCCCCCACTCGCCAGTAATCAGCTTTCCTCTATAGGACTCAGGTAAGCTGTATTTTCGACCAAAGTATGAGTCGGACATAAAGCGACCTGCAATCACCACGCGACTGCCAATCGCTAACGACGGGAACTGCTTATGGAAGAGATACGTATATTCATAAATGGGCATTTCGGTCTTTGAACAATCGTAGAATCCCGAGTAACTGTCGTCGACAAAATCTCTGATTGCATACGCTTTTCGTGCACCAGCGCATCGAGGCCATCCAAAATCCAACCCCGCTCGCGTAACCACATTCACTTCGTCATAACCTTGCGGTCCTAACTCCACGTCTTGCTTTCCATCGGGACCAACATCGCCCACATAGATATGCCCTGTATCTGGGTCCAATGTCGCGCTGAATGGATTTCGGAAACCCGTTGCGTACACTTCTGGACGGCCATTCACACCGGATTTATCGTACGAATTTCCATCGGGTATGCTGCCATCGACATTGAGTCTCAACAGTTTACCGCGTAAATCGTGAGGATTACCCGATGAGCGCAATGCATTGTATTGCTCACGCCCCGGTCGTTGATCCAAAGGAGATAGATCGTTTGACGCAAACGGAACCGTGTCATCGCCTGTCGCTAAATACAAATGATTTTCTTTAGACAGCATCAATGCCCCACCTTGATGCGTCGTTGCTTCACTTGGCACCGACAATAAATCTCGTCGTGACGACATGTCTAACATACCATTACTGTCGAGCTTAAATGCCGTCAGTTTCCCTTCGATCGTCGAATTTTCATCGTCTAAGCTCTCGCCAACGTACACCGGTTTTGTCACTTCAGAAAAATATAAAAACAACTCTCGACTGGTTTCAAAATCGTTCGCCAGTGCAATACCCAACAAACCGTTTTCACCCCAGTTAGAGACGGGTAACTTACCAATTACCTTCGTGTTACCGGTTGTTTTATTCCAGAATAACAACTCACCCGTTAATTCGATGATGTAGGCATTGTCTTGAGCGTCTAACTGGAATGACAACGGCGCTTTCATTTCATCCGTTAATACGATCCGATTCATCTTCGGATCTCGCTTTTCAGTTGCCCAACGCACACCACCCATCAAATGATGCATGAAATCAATATTCAACCATGATCTGCTGCTGTGCCCCAAACTGGTGTAAAAGAATCGGCCTCCGTCATATTCTTTTTTCCAACTGATGGGATGATCGTCACCCATACTGTGCTTAGGAAACATGGAAAATGAACGCGATTCATCGAGCGTCAAAATAATATGACTGCCCGTATCACGAGGGCTTTTATCAAAGTTATAAATTTCATCTTTTAAAACAAATTCATTGACCTGTCTGCCAGAAAAACCGGCCGTTGACACATCGGTCAGGTCTTCAATTTTTATCGTTGACGGCCCGTATACGAAGGGATGATTGGTAAATTTCGCACCAATCATGTCGGAGTACCAAGGCCAATCAACTTCCGCATCAGCCGCTGCGTGCACACCCACAACGCCACCACCCGCACGAACAAATCGTTGCAGTTCCGATTGCTGTTGATCATCCAAAAAATCGCCTGTGGTATTCAACAATACGACCGCATCGTATTTATCCAACGCGAAATCA
>JBCDEX010000122.1:0-5304 GCA_039178995.1 Pseudomonadota bacterium
CCCGCTTTGAGGCGATGCAAGCGGGCAAACAAGCGATTGCGGAAGGTCGTTACATTACTCAGGAGCAAACCGAAACATGGTTAGATTCTTTGGCTGAAGAACAGCCAACATCTCGCCCGCTTTCCTCTGCTAAATAATCCCATCCATGCAATACAAACTGTCCAATGTCGCCGCTGAGGAACTGGAGACCATTCTTAATGACATTCACGCTGTGAATCCACAAGCGGCCTTTAAATATGCACGCATCTTTAAAGACACTTTTCGGTTTTTGACCGAAAACCCATTTGCCGCAGCGATTTCTGAAGAAGACAGTGACGTCCATGTTTGGAGTATCCCAAACACCCTGTATTCGATTCCCTATTGCGTTGTGAACGATGAAATTCACATTCTCAGCATCTTCTATCAACGACGTGACCATCCGAAATCCTGGAAAGAATTTAGCGACTAGCGCGTTTATTTTTCGGCTGCAACGCGCCTTTGTCACAACCATGAGCCGCTTCACAAACCCTTCACATAAAGTCGACTTGTGGCATAAGCAAGATTGATAATTACATGGTAACATTTCCAATGTCACCGTCATTATCAACTTGCCCAAGGTCTCACCTTGGAGATCCGACATAGGGAGACGCCCTATGAACCCCGCTCAAAATCCAGCTTGATTTTGAGTAAAAACACATAGAATAGGATGCATTCATTATACCCTAACTAGGCCAATATCATGTCAGAACGCAGCGACTATCAGCGTGAGTATCGCGCCAAATATAAGAGCAAATATAAGTATTTGACGGTGGGCATGCCCATGGACGACTATCGGCGCGTTGAGCGTGCGGCCAAGAAGCACAAAAAGAAACCCACGCCCTTCTTTCGTGAATTAGCCTTTGCATCACTGGATCAGCACGAGGTCATCCCTCAGCAGCTCATTGACGCCCTGAATGAGCACAATCGGCTCGTTCGCAACCTCGCCAACAACCTCAATCAAATCGCGCATAAAACGCATATTTTCGGTGATGTGGACAAATCGATGGTGTTTGATCACTTAAAACAGCTGGATGCTCAGGTGAACGACTTTGTGCATCACGCCTATCGTGACGAGTAAACACCATGATCATTAAGAGCATGAGTCGCAAACAACCGAGCTTTGAACAGCTGTACGATTACATTGTGCGCGATCATGACAATGACCGCGCGTTTAACTTCACCCACAATCATTTTGGCACCAACCGAGACGACATCCTCGATGAATTCATACAAAACGCCGCCCTGCTCAGCAAGCGCAAAGGATGCAATTATCTGTATCATGAGGTGATCAGCATCACCCGCTCAAAGCAGCTGAGTGAGCAACAGCAAAAAGAATATTTGCGTGACATTGTGCAGCAGTACATCAACGAACGCGCCAAAGACAACCTGGTGTTTGCCGGTTTGCACGACGAGAAGAGCAACCAACTGCACTACCACCTGATTATCAGCGCCAATGCCGTGCAAGCGACTCGACGGCATTACTTTTCTCAGAAGAAGTTTGATAGCATTAAACGAAACGTCGAAACCTACACCCTGGAGCGCTATCCTGAGCTTGAACAAGCCAAGCTCATTACCCAAGATAAAAGCACGCGATCCACCTCCCAAAAGAGCAGCAACAAGGAAGGTGAATTCAAACGACGCACGGGCAAGAAAACACAAAAGGAGCACATGCAGGACGTGCTGAAAGACATCTTTCAGCAGGCCAGCACCAGCCAGGAATTTTTACAACTGTTAGAGACAAACGGCATTGAAAGCTACATTCGAGGAAAGACCATTGGATTTCACAACCTCGACACCAATCGCAAGCATCGTTTAACGACACTGGGCTTATCTGAAGAATACGATGAAATGCACTACCGTTTTACAGAAAGCGCTCAACAGACGAACACGTCAACAGGTGAAACCATGAAAAAGAAGCAACCCGACCAAGACCCCATCGACACAGCACGCGAAAAAGTCGGTGACACGCTCAAAGAATGGGTGGCTGGTGATTTCACCGAACGTGATAAAAATCACAGACGAGCGCAAGAGAAAGAACCTCAACAAGAGCCTAAAAAACAAGAATCAACCAAGCAGCACAACGAAACGCTCGAAGAAAAAGTGATCCGACAACGCAAAGAACAAGCTGAAAAGCGCTACTCAGAGAAAGACCGAACCAAACAGCAAAACCGAGGCAAAGACAAAAACCTAAAACGCTGAGAACAGTACTTCAAAAGCACACGAAATTTACAGCGCAATCGAAATATTTTTTAAAGGCCTAAATCTAGCGGACAAAGACGATACCGTCCAGTGCTTCGAATTATTTATCCAAGCCTTCAAGTACACCACTCAGCCAGTCGGCTTTTCCTTCCAGTCTTGGATTCTGAACCACATAATTTTTTCTATTGAACACAAAATCACTTACCTAAGTAATCAATCCAGTATGTTTGATATCTGAGATTCTAGCATGGTGAGCACCACTAAAACGGATTCAACCAATAGGCTCCCATCGGGTTGTCCGTCGATAATCCAAAGCCCTCGATCTTGCTCAGCTACTTCTTTCACACCCGGAACTTCAGACATGGCTTCTTTAATGGCTCTGTGCAATTGTATTTCAAGCGCTTCATCGCGAATGAATTCAACAACCGACACCGTAACATTCCACGCGAACTCGTCTTCATTGGCCATTCGAGTAGCGCACACGCCCCAGCGATCTGCATTAGTTGAAATAACTTCCCATTCTTCGGAAATTTCCTCGTCTTCAGGCGTTACTTGTCGAACACGCAATGCGTTCACCTGCTTTTTCTCTTTGGCGGACCCAGCGTCTTTGACACCCATGTAACACTCACGCATAACCGCATTCAGCTCTTTTTTACCTAACTTTGTCGCCACTTGAAACCCTTTGGCGTATCCCAAATCACACCACGCTACGGAATCGATACCGTCAACCGATTCAAGTCGCTGATCAAAGGTTTTAAACTCAGCGCCCAATTCCTTTTTTGCATGATCACCAAGACGAACTGTATAGTACCCATCTTTTGCCGACGTCTCATCGCACCCTTGCCATCCTTCGTGAAATTTAAACCCCGTCACAAAAATTGATACCTTATGATCACCGTATCGATCCTCATCACACATCGCCACCGCATTATGATAATGTTTGAAGTTATCATCATAAAAGCGTTTTATTGAACACACCTCAGACTCTTCGCCCTTAAAATGTTTAGACACATCAAGACGTATGCCTAGATAGATGTATTGAGAATACCCCTCATTTCGTGCTTTTCCATCCAACGAATAATTTGCAACCGCCGGCCAATAGTCAAGATTGGAGTGATACTTCTCACTCACGTCCAAATGCTGAACCCAACGCGTATCAGGCACGTTGTGAATCACTACTTCACCAGCGTAATACATCAATTGATCGAGCCAGTCCAACGATTCATAACTGAGTGCCTGCGTGGGTGCAAGTGTCTGTAGCCACGCACCTAAATACCAATACCACTCAGGCACGCGATTCTCGTCTGTGTAGCCATCAGGAAACGACTCAACAGAGAGCTTTGCCTTCACCGCTGCCCACGCACACTCTAATGACTCGGGTGAATAATTGAGTGTGTCATCACCATACTCTGCATTGATCGCTGCCTCAAAGCGTGATAACTGGGTGTCACGCCGCTTCAAGAAACGCTCAAAAAACGCTTGATGATTATATTTGGTGAGCTCTCGTTGTGGCGCACCAACATTTATTCTTGCCATTGTGTCAACCCTTGATTCATGAAACTCACATCAACACCTTCACGGCGCGTGTATAATCACTTTGATATTATTTTCTTTTAATGCTGCCAATAAAGGTGCAGATGGCCCAATGGAAACTTTACCCTTATCCCCAGCTACGCTCGGGAAAAAGTGCCATTCGGCATCAGTAATTATACCCTGTTCTCTTGCTGCCACGTCTTTTTCAATCTGCTTTTTAATATGCGCACTAAGCGATTGACGTCCATTTTTTGCCTCCAGAAGGACACCATCCTCGATGGCATCGGGGAAGCGTATCCAGGGTTCACCGTCAGGGTCTTTCAAGCCATCCAACTTCTTAGGTCGTGGCGCACCTTTTCGAATATACTCTTCGACGGCCTCCCAATTTTTGAAAAAACCTAGTTCGTTCATCCCTTCGATGCCTTTGGGTAAGTTTCTAGATTTGAACAATAAAACGAGACACCCACCAATCAAACTAACACCAAACTCATGATTTACAAAGATACTTTCGTCATAAATGTGATTTAAATCACATAACTAAAGATACGATTTTTAGGTGGGTGTCTTAGGTTGGTTCTGGATACAAACAGTGCTCATGCTATTTTTAATCCTGCTTTAAACTTTCAAAACAGGCGTTGAGTGCCTTTTCGAGTGCCTTTTTGGTGAGCGTGGTCGCGACGTGCATCTGCTCGCGGTCGGTCCAGACGACTTGTTCGATGCCGTCCAGCGTTTCAAATACTTTGTCTAAGCGCTCAAACGCATCGCCTAATTCGGACTCGGCGCCTTCGTCGACCCAGACGTCGTAATAGCCTTTGGTTGCGGTCAAAATCTCCGCATCGCCTAGCCAGTCGGTTTTTTTCTTGCGACCTTCGACTGACACCATTGGTTGCGAGCCGTATTTTTCTTCATCAGCTTGCGACAAAAAACCATGATAATACGTTAAATAAATATCGTAACCCGTTTTTAATGACGTTGCCTCTCCGTTAAAATAATGACAAACACACATGCGTATATATATATATATACACTGAAAATACCCTTCACGCCGAGCCTTTCCATCCTGCTCATAATTGGCGACAGCTATCCAATAATCCGTTGTACTGGGGCTCTTGATGTCCACATCAACGCACTGAACCCATCGTGTGTTCGGTATTGTGCGAATCACCACTTCACCTGAGTAATACACCAGTTGATCAATCCAGTCTAACGACTCATAGCTTAACGTCTGAGCAAGGTCATCTACCCACAACCAAAACCCAAAGAACCAGACCCATTCGGGTACACGATCTTCATCCGTGTAGCCATTTGGCAATGATTCAATGGATAAATGTGCTTTAACGATATCCCACGCTCGATCTAATGATGCAGGTGAGTAATCCAGCGTGCCTTCACCGTATTGAGCGTTAATCGTTTCAACGAATCGAGGCAGCTGCGTGTCACGTCGCTGCATGAACCGTTCAAAAAAACCTTGGTGATTTTCTTTGGTGAGTTCTTTTGTTGGCCTAGCAGCATCCGCAAATACCTTGCCCATAACACCTCCTACTTAATAGAAAC
>JBCDEX010000123.1:0-5286 GCA_039178995.1 Pseudomonadota bacterium
TCTGAACATGGCGATCCAACATCTTGATTCACACTCAGGTATCGCAAAAAATAATTAACTATTTAATTACTGCAACTTGGTTTGTGAATTGCATCTTAATCCGTTAGTCGAATATCGATGCCTTGCTCACGCATGTAGCGCTTCGCTTGTGGGATGGTGTACTCGCCAAAATGAAAAATACTCGCCGCCAACACCGCATCCGCTTTTCCTCTCGTCACACCGTCGGCAAGATGCTCCAAGTTACCCACGCCGCCTGATGCAATCACAGGAATGCCCACACTCTCGCTGATTTGACGCGTCAACGACAAATCAAACCCGTTCTTTGTGCCATCACGATCCATACTGGTCAACAAGATTTCACCGGCGCCAAATTCCATCATTTGAATGGCCCACTCGATGGCATTAATACCGGTCGCATTGCGCCCACCGTGCGTGAAAATTTCCCATCGCGGCGCACCGTTTTCATCCGCTACTTGTTTTGCATCAATGGCCACAACAATGCATTGCGAACCAAATTTTTGCGCCGCTTCGGCGACAAATTCAGGACAATGAATGGCGGCTGAATTGATCCCCACTTTGTCGGCACCCGCGTTTAATAAATTACGAATGTCGTCTAGTTTACGCACACCACCACCAACGGTTAGCGGAATAAACACTTCACTGGCCATACGCTCAATCGTTTGATACGTTGTGTCGCGTTCTTCATGGCTCGCGGTAATGTCTAGAAATGTAATTTCATCAGCACCTTGCTCATTGTACCGAATTGCGGCTTCAACTGGGTCACCTGCGTCGCGTATATCAACAAATTGAACGCCTTTAACTACTCGCCCTTTATCCACATCCAAACACGGAATAATTCTTTTTGCTAATGTCATACCTTACCCATTTTGATTGGTGCGTTTATTGACTCAATTCGTCGGCTCGCTTCTGCGCCGCCGACAAATCCAAACTGCCTTCGTAAATCGCGCGCCCCGTAATTACACCGCAAATGTTATCGCTGCCTGCATGACACAATGCCTCAACATCGGACAACACATGAATACCTCCTGACGCGATAACGGGGATATTCACCGCTTTCGACAACGCAACAGTTTGTTCAATATTCACGCCTTTCATCATGCCATCGCGTGCGATATCGGTATAGACAATTGAACTCACTCCGTCGTTTTCAAATTGCTTTGCCAAATCGACAGCGTTTACTGCACTGGTGTTTGCCCAACCATCTGTTGCAACAAATCCATCACGCGCATCGATACCCACAATAATATGATCTGGAAACGCCCGACACGCTTGCGTAACAAACGCCGGATCTTCAACTGCTTTCGTACCAATAATGGCATAGCTCACACCGGCTTTTAAATACGCTTCGATGGTCTCAAGATCCCGAATGCCTCCGCCAATCTGCACCGGCATGTCTGGAAATTCAGCGGCGATGGCTTGAACAATTCCACCATTCACGGGCTCACCAGCAAACGCGCCATTCAAATCAACCAAATGCAAACGACGTGCGCCTTCATCTACCCAGCGCTTAGCCATCGCCAAAGGATCATCTGAAAATACCGTATCGTCGTCCATACGACCTTGACGTAAGCGCACACACTTTCCGTCTTTTAAATCAATTGCAGGAATAATTAACATAGTAAACACTCTTACTTGGATTGAATAAAATGAATACGAAAAACGACCGCATTACACTGACGGCTTGCCGTTCCAATTGACAAAATTTTTCAACAATTGCAAACCATGGGTATGACTTTTTTCAGGGTGAAACTGAACTGCGAACACATTATCTCGAGCAATCGCCGCAGAAAATGGCACACCGTATTCACATTCGCCCACGGTGTTTTCATCGTTCACTTGAACACAGTAGCTGTGTACAAAATAAAAATACGCATCATTTGGAATATCACCCCAAAGAGGATGATCATTCGTCTGAACGGTATTCCACCCCATGTGAGGTACTTTTAAATGCGTATCACGTAACGCATCAAACTTTGAAAAATGCTCAACCGCTTGTGGAAAAATTCCTAAACAATTTACGCCATCGTTTTCTTCGCTGTACTGCAACAGCAACTGCATTCCGATGCAAATTCCGAGCACGGGCGTGTCGCTTCCCGTCAGCTTTAAAATGACCTCATCAAGCGAATGCGATACCACTGCTGCCATACAATCTCGAATCGCGCCCACACCAGGGACAACGACTCGATCAGCGCTTAAGATAACTTTTGGGTCTGAGGTAATCACAACTGACTGATGATCGTTGGCAACTTTCTCCAACGCTTTTTTTACCGAGTGTAAATTACCCATACCGTAATCGACAACCGCAATTACAGCTTCTTTCGTTGTGTGTAAAGACATAGTCAACGCTTCTATTGAGAGTCATGCAGTGTAATTGAATGTGTGTTTGTGTACATTCAATCGCACTGCATATTAGAAAATAAAATCAAGACGCTTCGGTGAGCGTACCTTTCGTAGATGGGCTTTGATCGCCCATGCGCTCATCCACCGTCACCGCCATGCGCAATGCACGACCAAACGCTTTAAAGATGGTTTCGATTTGATGATGCGCATTTTGACCACGTAGGTTGTCAATGTGCAAAGTCATCATGGAATGATTCACCAATCCTTGAAAGAATTCGTAACTCAAATCCAGATCAAAACTACCCACACGGCCACGCACAAAGTCAACGTTCATGTGCAAGCTTGGGCGTCCTGACAAATCCAACACAACTCGTGACAACGCCTCATCCAACGGAACGTACGAGTGTCCATATCGCGTCAAACCATTCTTATCGCCCCACGCCTTAGCCAGCGCCTGACCCAAGGTGATACCAATGTCTTCCACCGTGTGATGATCGTCAATGTGCAAATCGCCGTTTGCTTTGACGGTTAAATCAATCAAGCCGTGACGCGCAATTTGATCCAGCATGTGCTCTAAAAACGGAATGCCCGTGTCAAAGTCGGTTTTACCTGTACCGTCTAAATTGATTTCCACTTCAATTTGCGTCTCAGATGTAATTCGAGCTGCTTGTGACGTTCGTTGCATGTCAATGCATCCTGTACGTTAAGTGATCTTTCATGAAACCCGTGTTCACAAACCGATTGACGGACTGCACACGATTACAATTATCTTTAGTGTTCCCCATTATAATGCTTTATAGTCATCAATTCAGTAATAAATCGAACGATACACGTCATTTTAATGACGTCAAAATAACACATGTGACCTTATGCCCATTTACATAGAAGCACTCGCCCCCGAAACAATGAACGCCGATGACGTCGGTGCCATCCAAACCATCTACCAAGATTACCCCAACAGCACACCCGTCGAGCGGTTTGAGGCGTGGCGCATGCAACAACTGGACGACAACTGGTCTTTATGGGCGGCTCGATTTAACGACCGCCTACTCGGTGCAGCGTGGACTCAACAAGACGACCACGCACTCTCAATTCATGATGTGTGCGTGCGTCGCATCACACGCAATCGAGGGGTCGCACGACGATTGTTTGATCATTTGCACACATTGAGCCAGTCCACGCAGCACACACTCTCGCTAGGCCACGTCGCTGAGTCAGCAGACGAACACGCCATCGTAGAGTATTTATTGCAACATCGAAAGACCATTGGATTCAACGCGAACACATAATCGTTATGACTCAGTCTGATTCATTTTCATCGCGCTTACTCAATTGGTTCGACCAATTTGGACGCAAAGACCTGCCGTGGCAACAAGACATCACACCGTATCGCGTGTGGGTGTCTGAAATCATGCTGCAACAAACGCAAGTCAAAACCGCCACACCATACTATTTGCGATTTATGGCGTCATTTCCCGACGTAACCACTTTGGCACAAGCCGATATCGACACGGTGTTACATCACTGGTCAGGCCTAGGCTATTACACACGTGCGCGTAATCTACACACAACAGCACAGATCGTTGTGACACAACACAGCGGTCAATTTCCAGAGACGATAGACGGGCTCATTGAGCTGCCCGGCATTGGGCGCTCAACAGCTGGTGCCATTGCCGCCATTGCCATGGGACAACACTCCACCATCTTAGACGGCAACGTGAAACGCGTGTTGTGCCGTTATCATGCAATTGAAGGCTGGCAAGGCACTGCCGCCGCACTCAAGACATTATGGGGCATTGCCGAGCAACACACTCCCGTAGAGCGCACCGCAGATTACACTCAAGCTATTATGGATTTAGGTGCCACCGTGTGCACACGCAGCAAACCCAAATGCTCTAACTGCCCAATGCAATCGAATTGCAAAGCCCTTGCCAGCGACACAGTCAGCGCACTGCCTACGCCCAAACCCAAAAAAATCAAACCATCTAAACCCTGTCAAATGCTCATCATTCATCACAGTGGCCAGGTGCTACTGATTAAACGTCCTAACCAAGGTATTTGGGGCGGCTTATGGGGGTTCCCACAACGTGACTCCGATAACTCCCTCATGTCCTCTGCAGAGCTAGCAGACTGGGCAACACACGAATTTACGCTGCCTACCTCATCAATTGACTTACTCGGTCATTTTAAACATACTTTCAGCCACTATCATTTACTCATTGATGCCTATGTGATTGAGTTAACAAAGCCACCACATCGTGCACAGCAGCCATCTGATAGACTATGGTACGCATTGAATCACCCCCAACAAATAGGAACCGCTGCGGTTGTCGGTAAGTTACTCGACACATTTACCCAACAATCGCATACTGCTTAACCCATCACAGAGATTACTATGAGCCGACTCGTGTTTTGCCGTAAATACCAACAAGAATTGCCCGGGATGACACGCCCGCCAATGCCAAACGCTAAAGGGCAAGCGATCTACGAAACCATCTCCCTTAAGGCATGGGAAGAATGGCAAGCGATCCAAACCCGTTTAATCAATGAAAAACAACTCAACATGCTTGAGCCAGAAGCACGTCAGTTTGTCATAGCCGAGCAAGAAAAATTCTTCAACAACGAAGACTATGAAGACGCCGAAGGCTATGTGCCATCACCATAAACACCCACCAAGCGCTATCGTTTAACAAGACCCCAACTACGAATTATTAAGCGATTAGCCCTTGACTGAATTGTCTTGAACAGGTTTAATAGCGCCTTCTTTGTCAGCGCACCTCATTTGCTGTTGACGAATATGCCCGGTTAGCTCAGTCGGTAGAGCAGAGGATTGAAAATCCTCGTGTCGGTGGTTCGATTCCGCCACCGGGCACCACTTCTTTCGCAATAACACCACTATTTCTTACGAATAACACAATCGCAAGA
>JBCDEX010000124.1:0-5139 GCA_039178995.1 Pseudomonadota bacterium
ATTGAGCAATTGATTGTGTATATGTCGAAGTAAGCACGACGTATATACACTATTTATTTAAGTAATTTTGAGTTGACTCATCATTAACAACTTTTTCATAATTAACCCTTACTTATAAAATGGCCTCAACGCCATGATAACTCAACTCAAAATTACTTAAATAAATAGTGTATATACGTCGTGCTTACTTCGACATATACACAATCAATTGCTCAATGGTTTCATCGTCACACTCAGAACACATGCCCATTGGTGGCATAGCGCCCATGCCTTGTTTAACGCTGTCAATCAGTGCAGGCATGCCTTTTGCTTGAAGGCGACGTGCCCATTCTGCTGTATCGCCTTTACGCGGCGCACCCGCCATGCCTGACAAATGACATGACACACAGCTTTGGTTAAACGTGTTTTCCACAGCACTTACCTGTGAATTGGCTGACTTAGTCGATCCGACCTTGGATCCGCACGCCAGTAATACCGTGCTGCTTAACACAAGCACGACATAACATAATACGGTTCGAACTGGTTTCATAGGCACCTAACGGTCATTCATTTAACTTTTGTAAAAGCCTTGCTCTTCCTTTAGCATAAGCAAAAACCTGGCACATTATATACGAACTCGACCTCAGGTTTAAGTCACTTATTACTTAAGTGTTTAACTTTCTGATGAGAACCCCCATGACTCAACCCCCTTCGATACACTATCAACAAGCCAAATTTCTCATCAGTGCGGAAAAATTCAGCCAATGCACCAACGATGAAGGGGCGGAAGTCGCCTTTGCAGGGCGATCTAATGTAGGAAAGTCCAGTGTTATCAATGCATTAACCCGACAAACCAAGCTCGCTCGCGTAAGTAAAACACCTGGACGCACTCAACTCATTAACTTTTTTTCTCTCAATGAGCAGCAACGTTTGGTCGATTTGCCGGGCTATGGTTACGCGAAAGTGCCCGCCGCCATGCGTGAGCGCTGGAAAAAGGAGCTGAATAAGTACTTTGAACGCCGTGAATCGTTGCGTGGATTGGTCATCATCATGGACATTCGCCACCCGTTAACACCGTTTGATCTTAGCATGATTGATTACGCTGAAACCTGCCAGATACCGACACAGATCATTTTAAACAAGGCGGATAAGTTCAAATTCGGTGCGGCGAAATCCATCTTGCTCAAAGTGAACCAACAACTCGCTGCACGAACACTTGAGTACTCAATTCAATTATTTTCAGCGACAAAGAAAACAGGAATGGATGAGCTGGAAGCGTATTTGAATGATCGCTTATGGGTGACAGACGAGATCACTTAATTCACAACCGTTGTTTGTACAACGCCAAGGAAAATAATAAAAAATACGATGTTCCGATGATTAATCCGGGAAGAATCGTGGCCATCACATTGGGTGTCACCATGATCGTATGAATAACAACAAACACACTCAATACGATGACCCCACTGCCCAAAGAGGACGACAGAAACTTCAATCGGGGCTGAGCAGGCCATGCAAACATCCATGTCATGAGAAATGCAGCTGATAATGTCACAACAGCACTTGCGACAGCCTGTGTAAACCCAGCAATCAGTGCCGCGTGCCGACCATGCTCACTGTTTACGTAATAGGCAATGCCTCCATACAGTATGGCTGACAACACACTGGGTAACAGCAATAAATACTTGTTCGTCATGTGATTACCATGATGTAAATTCAGTAGACTATGTGTCTTGAATTACAAGCGGCACGCTTCCACTCCCAACGGCAAATCGTGAAAATTTTTGGCGGGTCTCCAGCATAACTTCCTAAAGCGTGCTTGCCTTTCACGCTGCTTTTAAATAACTTATCGAGTTTTTTGAGACGCGGGTCAACATCTGATAACGACACTGAGACACTGGCTAAGCCTTTACCGTACGCCTGTTTTAAGGAGTACAACACCAAGTCCTTAAACACCGCAGATTCTTCTGGGGGACAGGTAAGCAAATCCAATCAACACCCCATCTCGCTCTGCCAAGACAAAGTCCTCGATGGATAAGCCGTTGTAATAACGATCGCCGGCAACTAATGCCTTGAAATCATACTGTGAACTGAATTGATATTTCGGTGCGTCAATATCATATAAGCTCTGCATTGAATCAATGTCAGCCACGGTTGCTTGTCGCAACGTGGCGATTGATGATAATTTAACGCGACGACGAGCAAACACTAAATTAGTCACTATTTCGCCATACGGATAGTGCGGAGGCAGATAGTCTGGTGCATCATTAAGCAGAACTTTTTCAGCTTTTGCATTTCCTTTAATGATGATGCCTTCCATCCATCCGTCACCCAGCTCTTCTTAAACCCTTTAGCTAACATTTTAAACACGCCTTTACCGCGATATTCAGGGTGTATGCGTAGATCTAACAGGTACCTCACCTCGGTCGTATGACCATTGATATACAGCTGTTTATACGCAAACCCAAAACATCCAACAATCATTTCTTCATCTGTATCTTCCACCACTTTCACAGTGAAATTTTGCCCGGATAACCTAATGCTATCAAAGAAACTGGGCTGTCGCTCTAAGCTCAACTGAACCATACCTTGCATCGGCGAATTTTGAATAAGCTGGAGTAACCCAGCATCTTCTGCTGGCGTTTCAACTGCATCCCTAAGCACTAAATTCATGATATCGCATCCTTTAAAAATTGTTCGTTCGGTAATTTATTGCCACTGTATTTCAACGATTCAAACTTGATATCTCCTTCCACCATGTCGTTTGATAAACACAGGGATAAATAGCGTTGTTCTGCATCGACGGCACACAGCACCGCACCCGGTTCTAGTTGTTTCAATTTTCTCGCCAGCTCGTAATGAAAATACGTCAACAATGCGGTTTCTATCGAGCTTGCAATGTCCGCTTGCAGCTCATGTGAAAAACGTTCTGTCGTTTTTAGCTACGCAATGTAGCGTGGTTTATTAACCTCGCTTTGTGTATCGATTGCCAGCAATGACAAAGGCATCAGCCCAGCATATTGCTCCGACACGTCATTAAGAACTTGCTGAGCCGTCACTGGACTCAGCTTGTCTCCAACAAGATCTGTGCCCTCTATTCGTCCGATAAATTCGAAAGTTGGCACACGCCCAACAAATCCTGTTACGTGAACTAAATCGCTGGGTTTATATCTTAAAAATCCACTGCCTGTCGATATAATAGGAATGACTTCTTGGTTTAAAATAACTTGCCAAGACGGAAAAATGTGTCCTGTTTCAACACACTCAAACTCATAAAAATGGCTTTGGTAAGCCAATATGTATGCGTCATCCCACGGGATGGTCACCACCCCTTCCGTCATCCATAATCCTTTTCCTTGAAAGTGCGCCTGAGGAAAACGATCTTGTAACTTATTCGCCCAATGCGATGACATGACGGTGTCCCATGATGAAATAACCGACAGCATTGGCCAAAGCGCTCGATAGTTCACCTCGGTATGATCTGACCAGTTTCGCAATACAGAGGCAGCATGCCGTGATGTCGGCGCCTTTAAATCGCCGATCGATTGTTGACGATCGCTGGGCCACTGACCGTTCGTCAATGTAGCCACGAGTGCTTCTCGCACGGCCTGGTCATCTAAATGATTAAATAGGTTGATGGCAAATGTCGGGCTCCAGACAGAAATTAACGTCAGCTCTTTTTCTGCCAACAAATACGCGAGTGTGGCAAATAATGAATCATCTATTGAGTCTGCAAGCGTCACACTCTGAGGTACAGGCTGTGTCATTAAAGACAATAACCGTTTTCCCCACGATAATAATTTAGAGTCATCATTAACATCACCCGCCATTAATGCGCGTCGACTCTCCGGCAGCCACGACAACGACCAGTATTGCTTTCCAACTCGCAACCCTTTGTGCTGACTATAGAGAGAACCAAACCAAGGCATAACGGCTTAATTTAATTCATCAATAAATAATTTTGTGTACGGAATTAATTTAAAATGAGAAGTGGATCCACTGGTCGGCTGATAACGACTCACTGACGAATTAATTAACCCAGTTATGCCATTCCTTTGAGCCTCAATAAAGGGCTTCCAATCACTGTATTCTGTGACAGACATCAGATCATCAAACTGCTCCCATGGCATATTATTTGACAACGATGCCACATCAACTTCGGACAATTCAGCAACATGCTCAAGCTCAACCAACGACAACAATTGTGCTAATTTCGAACGCTGAACAGACTCAAGATCATTGGTCTGGTTTATGAATTTTTTATAGCCAGAATGAACGGCTCTGCGCATAAGCACATGCGCAAATCGAGTGATAATAGAAGCCATTACTTCTCTTACAATAGCGATTAATTATGAGCTGAAATTCATCTTAACTGGCACTGACTGACGTTGATCTTTGACGTCTT
The DNA here is from genome assembly GCA_039178995.1 of Pseudomonadota bacterium. GTDB lineage: Bacteria > Pseudomonadota > Gammaproteobacteria > Pseudomonadales > JBCDEX01 > JBCDEX01. The sequence continues at coordinate 4,385 of JBCDEX010000124.1, forward strand.
TTTTTCAACTTTTTCAAAAAGAAAAAGTTGACGATAAAGTTCAAATCTATTTTACCCATGCAAGGCAACTCTTTACCGTCACGCTAATTTGGGTTTTTTTCATCGAAAAATGAAATTCGGGAGTTAGCTGATTTTAAGCCGTCATCTATCTCAGCCACACCGCCTTTTAAACTCTGATAATTATCACCAAAGTATAATATGCCTTGGCTTTCATTATAATAACCTGGGAATAAGGTTTCACAATAATCCTTGATCATTGGCTTCATCTGTTCATTACGATGCGGATGCGGATAGTAATCAACAAATTTTTTAGCAAGCAGCATATACATTTTATATCCTTTGGAGATCAACAACCAATATTTTTCTGCGAAAGGATTTTTAATTAGAAATTTCAAACAGTACTTTACAAAAGACGCTTGCAATGCAAAGCTTTTACCCCAGTATTCTTTTTCAACAATGGTATCTCCACTGAATAATCCCAGCCGGGACTTTCCATTGTCGCTATTAAACTTATAAATGTTTAACGTCGAAAACCCAACCACTTCTTTAGTGCTTTTTTCTTAATAATAGAATAACGTCGTCTTTATTTTTAAGATCGCTTGTGAACGTTTCCCATTCAACGCCGTCATAATACTTTTGCATAATTTTATACATTTGCGTGGCCACATCATTGTTAATGCTGGTGACAGGAACTACTTTAGAAACAACTTTCGCCATGCGACACCATATCCATTTAATTTTTTTTATCTAATCAA
>JBCDEX010000125.1:0-5134 GCA_039178995.1 Pseudomonadota bacterium
AGTTCTTTATCTTTAGTGTTGCCTTTAAATTTTCCTGACAGGAAAAAACCAATAATCGCAGCAACTGCAAACAATAAAAGCAGCTTCACAATCAACCCCAATCGAGAGTCTCTACGCTCTGCTGAATTATGACGATGAAATTCAGATGAGCCAACAACAATTTCTTCTCTGTCAGCCATAGAATGAACGTCTCTAACTGAGTCATTATGATCAACACCATTGCTAAACAACGATGGTCGATTTGGTGTGTTTGTATTATGGTCGCTCATAACAATCCTTAATTGTTTGAAAGTATTGTAACTTATTCAGAATCGCGGCGCTATTATGTCAAAATAAAACGGTTTAATGTATCCATTAACAAGGTTTCATTTACATTTTTTTCTATGTAAGCATTGCTTACACCGTTCATAAGAATCAATCTTAACGAACCCGTCACATTTTTTTTATCTAGGTTCATGCTGCGCCTAAACTCAGACGGATCAAGTTCAACCGGAATACTCGTCGGCAAATTGAAATGTTGAATAAGCGAATTAATCTCACGCCTCTCCTCTGACGTAATCATATTCATCGAACAAGACAAATCAGCTGCCATCAGCATTCCGATGGCGACCGCCTCTCCGTGTACAATGCCATTATATTCCATTAAAGTTTCGATTGCATGACCAAATGTATGCCCTAAATTCAACAACGCCCTAACTCCAGACTCTCTTTCATCCAACGCAACAATACGTGCCTTACTGTTACACGACTGACGTATAATCTCAGAGACACACTCACTGTCTCTCATAACAAGCTTATCAGCATGTTCAACAAGATAGGTATAAAGAATCTTGTTATCAATTAACGCATACTTAATCACTTCGGCCATGCCTGAAAAATAATCACGATCTGAGAGTGTTGCAAGAAATGATAACTGTGCAAACACAGCTTTCGGCTGATAAAACGCACCGATCATATTCTTACCCAGAGCATGATTGACTCCCGTTTTGCCCCCAACAGATGAATCTACTTGAGACAGCAATGTCGTTGGTATTTGTATAAATGACACACCGCGCTGGTAAGTTGCAGCAACAAAGCCAGTAATATCACCGATAACGCCCCCACCTAATGCAATCAACGTCACATTTCGATTCACTTTGTGTTTAAGTAAAAAACCGTAAATCGATTCAACACTATCGAGCGTCTTAAACTGCTCTCCGTCATCTAATACAAACACATGCACATTAAATACCGACAGCTCATCTAAACACGTCTGTAAATGAAGGGGTTTTATTGTACTGTTCGTTATGATTACAACGTCATTGGATTGAATGTAGTGAGACAGCCTTTCTTCGGTTAAAACGTTCTCACCAATAAAAATTGGATAAGAGCGCTCTCCTAAATCAACGATTAAACTCTTCATAAATTAACACTTGATTGGATGAGATTTGAAAGCTCTGCAACGATTGCTTTTGTATCATCGCCCTTAATATCAAAAACCACATCAGATACCGAACGATACAGTGGATCTCTTTTTTCCTTTAGCTCAGTGAGCACTTTGAAACGATCAACATTCTGAAGCAACGGCCTCTTAGTGTCCATGGACAAATATTGTAATTGACGATCAACAGACACGCATAAATAAATAACAAATGCATTCTGTTGAATCAATTCACGGTTGTTTTTGCGTAGAATCGCTCCACCTCCGGTCGCAATCAAATAACGAGGCTTATGAAGGAGCTCTTCAAGCATTACCGATTCACGGTCTCGAAACCCCGCCTCACCCTCTTTATCAAAAATCCAAGAAATATCCGCACCACAACGCACCTCAATCTCATCGTCGGAGTCATAAAAAGGTAAGCCAGCTTGCATTGCTACAAGCTGGCCTAAGGTTGTTTTACCTGCGCCCATAGGGCCTACAAACACTATTCGAGAACATTGTCTACTCATAATGCATTGTAAAACACTTCACACTATCGAATCAATTTATCATCAATAATTTTAGGTGTGATAAAAATTAAAGTTTCAGCTTTTTTCACTTCGCGTGTTTGAGAGCTGAACAACTTACCAACGCCTGGTAAGTCACCTAACAATGGGGTTTTACGATCAGTCACAGCATCGCTTTCGATAAATACGCCGCCTAACACCACCGTCTCTCCATTACTTGCAAGTACTTGTGTCTTCAGCTCAGTTTTATCAATTCGAGGTATGTCACCTGCGGCAGTTGCCACATTTTCACCAACGGAGTCCTGGTTAATAACAAGATCCATAATCACTCGACCATCTGGTGTAATATAAGGCGTAACGTCAAGTTTAAGAACAACTGGTTTAAATTCAGTAGTCGCTGTTCCATCGTCAATCGTAACGTATGGAATTTCAGATCCTGATTCGATGGTTGCTTGCTTCTTATCACCCGTAATAACCTTCGGACGAGAAATCACCTCACCATTACCAGACTCTTCTAGCGCCATCAATTGCAGATCAAGTAAACCACCTTTCACAGCTCGGCCAATTTTAATACCTGTGTTACCAACCACGCTGTAATCAGCAATCATTCCACCAATCGCACCACCAATCGTCGTCTTGCCGTCGGTACCTGAACCACCCCAGGATACGCCTAATCGATCAGCAGCACTCTTATTCGCGATCACAATGCGCGCTTCAACCATGACTTGACGGATTGGAATGTCGATTTTATTCAGTAACACTTTCAATTTCGCGAGTCGCTCAGCTGTTTCAGTCACGAACAATGAATTGGTACGCTCATCGACGATTACGCTACCTCGATCTGACAAGATGCTAGTACCCGTTGCATTAGCCTTAGAGTCATCGCCACGCGTGCCTTTATCATTTGAAGAACGGCTGCTTGAATTCGAGTTATTACTGCTATTGCTGTTACTGCCTGACGTGTTCAAGAACAAGTTAAATATTTCTGACGCATCCGCGTACTTAACTTTCAAATGCTCCGTAATCAACGGCTCGAACTGCTCTAATCGCTTGCTCGCCTCTAACTCTTTCAACTCACGGGCTTCAATCTCAGCAGCAGGAGCTACCAATAAGATATTACCTTCGCGGCGCTTATCCAAGCCTTTCGACTTTAAGATAATATCCAATGCTTGGTCCCATGGGACATTTTTAAGTCGCAATGTGATGTTGCCTTGAACAGAGTCACTGGCCACAATATTCAAATCAGTAAAGTCTGCAATCAACTGAAGTACTGTGCGAATTTCAATGTCTTGGAAGTTAAGAGACAAACGATCACCGCCATAGCTACGGCTTTCCGCTGTTGATGGTGCAGTACCTGACTGTTCCTTCGAGTATTTAGATGACGCACCTTTTTTAGGCGTTACTGTAACAACAAACATGTCATCAACTTGATACGAGTCATACGACGAGCCTGCATCTGTGTCAATTTTAACCTGAACTTTGTTTGTCAGATTCTTACTTGAGAATGCATTAACCGCCGAATCAAACTTTGATAAGTTGTTCTTACGTGAGGCCGTTTTTGTTAAGAAAGCGCCTGGAATATCCACATACACAATCTTGCCAATTTTTTTAGCAGAGGCACTAAAACCTGTACCTGACATTTGTATGCGGACTTCGCCTGCGCCTGCGTCTTTGCGCTCAAAGCGAATGCCTTTAACACCCATGCGTTGAGTACCCGCACGTGCTGTGCTGTTAGGCTGCACTTGATCTATTTGTTGGCTACCCGCTGCCGTATTAATGGCTGCTGATGCTTGAAAACTCGCGCCCATCGCTACGCAAAAAAACAGGATAACTTTTTTTGCTGAACACAACGAGCGTGTCTTAGAATTATAATTTTGACGATTTCTCATAAAGTTACTTACCTTGCAAACTTAAATTAAACGGACGCTGTAACCAGCCATTAACACCATTGGGGATCACTTCTAATAAAACAATACTGTCTTCACCTATGCTCTTAATACGGCCATAGTTTTGACCTAGGTAATTACCTTTTGTCACACGGTGAATCTTAGACTCTGGATCTTTAACTAACGCCCAAGCCTTATTACTCTTAGACATCGTACCAACAAATGTCAAATCAGCAACATCAAACTGTTCTAAATATTCTTTCTGACGAGACTCATCAGGTGCAATACTTTGCGATGCGAGCGCTCTTAATGCTTCTTCAACCGACAACGGCTGTTTGAACGGGCTGCGCTTATTTGAACCAGTGTAATTAAAGGGCTCATACGGCTGATACGTCACAGGCTCTTCAACCACTAAATTAGCTGTTACCGATTCATCGATATCACTCATAATCTGATCGATATCGCTCATGTCATTTTTTTTATTTATGAGACAGCCTGATAACACCGTGCTCACAGCCATTAATAGTATTAAATTTTTAATCATGAATTAATCAACTTTATTTCATATTTTATGGAGATTGTTTCATTTACTTGACTCACAGATCAAGCACTCAATCAAATGTACAACTTAATCTTTAAACACACCCTAGTACTCAATATTGCCATAAGCTGGTCCAGCAACTGTCTTCGTTGCTACCGTCGGCGTGTTCGCCAGCTCATCATAGCGATAGGTTTTTGCATCCATTGTCATACTCAAATGTGAACCTGGGGCAATGTGCGTTCTTTTCTTACCTTTTGTCACGTCTACTGGCTTTATTTCAAAGTCATGCACGGTCACAATACGTGACATACCTGAAATACCGCTGATAAATTGCGCAATGTTGTGATATCCACCTTCTAAGTCTACTTTGATTGGCAATTCAACAATGACATCGCTCTTAACTTCAGGCTCTAACCCAATGCTTGAGAAACTCAAACCATTACCAATGCCTTCATCGGTAATATCGTCCAACAAACCTGGGACTTCTGTTTCGTTAGGCAGTTGGCTAACCAACAAACTAAACTGATGCTCAATTTCAGCAATTTGCTGCTTATACACTGCAATATTCGCGACATCTGTTGCAGCCACTCTGTAATCCTCTTCAAGCGACACCGTACGAGCTCTTTCAGCTTCTAACAACTGGATTTTAGGCTTTACCATAAAATAATAACCAGCAAACAGCACCGTACCAAAAAGCAACGCAGCCAATATCAGCCTTACTGAAGCAGGCGCTCGGCCTAAATCTTCCATATTCAAGTCAGACATATCAACTTCATTTAAC
>JBCDEX010000126.1:0-5121 GCA_039178995.1 Pseudomonadota bacterium
CTCGACAACCCTGAAGGTGACGACGACATTGAACTAAACCAAGCCGGCCTTCACCTAGGTATTGCTCCTACCGATTGGTTCGCACTGGAACTTCGTTACGGTTCAAGCTTTGGTGACGACCACACAGAAGGGAATACCTCTTATGAAATCGATCGTTCAAGCGGTGCCTATGCTCTGTGGAGCGTTCCGTTGAGTAAATACCTTAACTCACCCATCCCAATCAAACCTTACATTGCAACGGGTGTGACGCAATTTAAACTGGACCGCTCACCAGCTGATACAAGCATTGACCAATCTCATTCTGGATTTTCATATGGTGTAGGACTGGGATACGATGTGCTTGATAATGTCAACACATCGATCGAGTACATGAACTACATTGACCGAGATGAATTCTCAGCCGACGGCGTAAACTTTAAGTTGAGTTACAAGTTTTAATGAGAGAAACATTCAATAAAAAAAGAGCCTTACGGCTCTTTTTTTATTCTTGGTAATAAGCACAACCATTACGACTTACTCGGCTTTTTCATACGCTCAATTTCCTTCTGAAACTCCGCCAAATCTTTAAAGTTTTTATACACTGACGCAAATCGAACGTACGCCACCTCATCCAATCGATGCAACGTACTCATCACCTCTTCTCCAATCATAATGGACTGAATTTCACGCTCCCCGGTGGACATCAATGTTTGCTTGATTTTCCCAAGCTCCGCTTCAATTGACTCAAGAGAAACAGGGCGTTTTTCCAGCGCCTTCAACAATCCATAACGCAATTTTTCTTCATCAAATGGCTCTCGACTGCCATCCGTTTTAATCACCCGTGGCATCAACAATTCAAAGGTCTCATAGGTCGTAAAACGCTCATTGCAATCCAAGCACTCCCTACGTCGACGTACCTGAATGCCTTCAGCCACCAATCGAGAGTCAACCACTTTTGTTTCATCTGCTTCGCAATAAGGGCAACGCATATTCAACTCATCCTTTAGCCAATCAATAAAAAGCCGTACACACACAACGTGGATACGGCCTCGGTTTCATACAAGCAACGATGAACGTGCTTATGAATACACAGGATGTCGCTGACACAACGCAAGTACGTCTTGCTTAACGCGCGTAATCACATCTGTACTCGCTGCGCTATCAACACCTGACTCTAAGCCGTCCAAGACATCCGCAATCCACTCTGCCAACTGCTTAGACTCTGCTTCTTTAAAACCACGCGTTGTAATGGCTGGCGAGCCAATACGTAATCCACTGGTTACAAACGGCGATCGAGGATCGTTAGGGACCGCATTTTTATTTACCGTAATGTTCGCGGCACCCAACGCGGCATCCGCGTCTTTACCAGTGTACTCTTTACCAATCAGGCTCAGTAAGAACAAATGGTCATCGGTGCCATCAGACACAATATCAAACCCTCTGCTTTTTAATACCTCTGCCATCGCTTGTGCATTTTTAATTACTTGCACTTGATACTGCTTAAACTCATCCGACATCGCTTCTTTAAAACACACCGCCTTAGCTGCAATAACATGCATTAATGGACCGCCTTGACCACCAGGGAAAATAGCCGAATTCAATTTCTTTTGAATCTCTTCGCCTTCATTCGACAAAATTAAGCCACCTCTTGGCCCACGCAATGTTTTATGCGTTGTCGTAGTCACAACATGAGCATGCTCTATTGGATTGGGATACTCTCCCGCCGCAATCAAACCTGCAACGTGCGCCATATCGACCATCAGGTACGCACCCACTTTGTCTGCAATTACTCTAAAACGCGCCCAATCCATAACTCGAGAATACGCAGAAAACCCAGCAATGATCATTTTTGGCTTATGCTCTAACGCAAGCGCCTCCACTTGATCGTAGTCGACTTCACCTGTGTCCGCGTTCAGACCATATTGAACCGAGTTATACACTTTGCCCGAAAAATTAGGCGCTGCGCCGTGTGTTAAATGACCGCCATCGGACAAGCTCATGCCCAACACCGTGTCTCCTGGGCTGCATAAAGCCAGGTATACCGCTGAATTGGCTTGCGATCCAGAATGAGGCTGAACGTTTGCGTAATGAGCGCCAAATAAGGCCTTGGCGCGATCAATTGCCAACTGTTCAATCACATCAACGTGCTCACAACCACCGTAATAACGCTTGCCCGGATAGCCTTCTGCGTACTTATTGGTTAGTAACGCGCCTTGAGCCTGCATGACCCGTGGGCTGGTATAGTTCTCTGAGGCGAGTAATTCAATGTGCTCTTCCTGTCGCACTTCTTCCGCTTGCATTGCATCCCATATTTCAGGATCAAAATCAGCAATATTCATGGTTTTTTGAAACATTGTGGTTGCCTCATAGTCAGTTATTACATAAATAAAAACACGGTCCGTGAGCATAACAAGAGCACGTTACACACGCTTCATTGCTCACACAACACTATTAGGCGCATATTGTACCGATTTTAAGATTACAATCACACTTAAAATCAGTGTAAACAAGTCATGAAGTGAGCGCCAAAGACCCTTGTCCATCACCCACATCAAACACATATAGGCCTTGGACGTAATCTGTTTGCAAAATCAACTTAGACAATGGTCGCAACACACAGCGGCTAAACACCGCATTCAATGGTCTTGCGCCATACACCTCATCATAACCTTGCAGCGCAATGCGCTCTCTCAGCTCTGGCGCCAGCTCGATCTCTATTTGTCGAGCTTTAAGACGATCATTCAACAACGCCAACTGCTTATCAATCAAACCGTTCATAACCCCTCGGTCCAATGCATTAAACTCCAGCACCGCATCCAGACGCCCAATCACCTCGGGTTTGAACACGCCTTCAATGTCGGTCGCATTGGTGGTCAATAAGATCACCGTATTTTTGAAGTTAATCGTTCGACCCTTATTGTCAGTCAAACGACCGTCGTCGAGCACTTGCAAAAGAATGTCGGCAAAGTCCACATGCGCTTTTTCAATCTCATCAAACAAGACCACACTGTGAGGTCTTCGGCGTACCGCCTCAGTGAGCACACCGCCTTCTTCATAACCCACGTAACCCGCAGGTGCGCCAATCAATTTAGCCACGCTGTGCTTTTCTGAGAATTCAGACAAATCAAAACGCAACAAATTATCTTCACCATTGAACATGAACTCACACAATGCTTTTGCCGTTTCCGTCTTACCCACACCGCTCGGCCCTTTCAGCAAAAAGCTCGCCAACGGACGGGTTTCATCATTCAACCCCGCGTATGCTGCCACAAGAACATCTGATATCTCACGAACCGAATCAACCTGACCAAGCACTCGAGTATTTAGCTGTGCTTCCAATTTTAAAATGGCGTCCTGCTTAGTACGCAACATCTTTTCAACGGGGATATCTGTCTGACGTGAAATCACCTCAGCCACATGACGCCCAGTCAACACCCATGCTCCATCTGCTTCGGCGATCCGCGCCTCCAACTCAGGAATCAAACCGTATTGAAGTTTGGATGCCGTTTCGTAATCTTGAGCACGATTTGCTTGCTCGTAATCAAAGCGATATTTATCCAATTTGTTTTTCAACTCACTGACGCGCTTCAACGACGCCACTTGAGTTTCCCATTCCGATTTTTTTTCTGCAAACTGCAATTCAAGCGCATCAATTTCAGACACCAACTCGTCATTGTCTTGATCCATTTGCGCGTATATTTTTTTCGAACGAATATCACTTTCCATTTCCACCAAATCACTCGGCATCGCTTCTGCGCTTAATTTCATTGCTGAGCTGGCTTCATCAATGAAATCAATTGCTTTATCTGGAAGTTGTTTGTCGGTAATGTACTGATGACTCAAGACAACCGCTTGATAAATTGCATCGTCACTGACCTTAATACCATGGTGTATTTCAAACTTCTCTTTAATGCCAATCAAAATCTCAATGGCGTCTTCAACACTTGGCTGTTCCACAGTCACAGGACGAAAACGACGCTCTAGGGCTGCATCATTTAAAATATAACGTTGATACTCGTCATGCGTTGTCGCACCAATGCAATGCAACTCACCTCGCGCCAATGCAGGCTTTAACAAGTTAGCTGCATCCATTGCTCCGTCTGTTTTTCCAGCACCCACCAGCTGATGAATTTCATCGATAAACAAGATCGCTTGACCTGACTTCGACTTCATAAACGCGAGCAGCGACTGCATGCGCTCTTCAAATTCACCGCGGTATTTTGTACCCGCCATTAACCCGCCTAAATCCAAACTGTACACCGTTTTACCAACCAACACATCCGGCACGTTCTCTTTGAATATGGCATCCGCCAAACCTTCAACAATGGCTGTTTTACCTACACCAGCCAAACCAACCAATACAGGGTTATTTTTTCCTCTACGCCCTAAGATCTCCATTACTGAGCGGATTTCTTTTGTACTGCCGATCACTGGGTCCAACTGCCCTTTCTCCGCCAAGGCATTCAGATCAATTAAAAAGTCGGGCACACCATGATGCTCAGCATCGGCATGCGACTTAAACACATTCCAATCCACGGGCAATGTAGGGAAAAAATCGGCTAAAAACGCAGCCAAATCGCTCTCATTAATTTCTTGGCGCCCCTGCTTTGCCGCGCGCGATCCCGCATTAGTAATCCATTCATTAAATTGATTACTTGGCGTGAGCGAGTCTAATGACGTCTCTTGATGACTGGTGGCTAATCCATCCAGCAATGTTGTCACATCTGAACGAGCCGATTCCAAAGCACTAGAACAATAACTGCTTGAACTCTCAAGTAAACCCCACAGCAAATGCACTGCGTCCAATTGCGTGTGATTGCGCTGCAAGGCTTCATGTTGCGCAATATCCAAAGCGCCCAATACGATTGCATCAAATTTTTTCATAATTACACCTCTACACGTTTAACCGGGTCGAATGTCGCACCTTACTTTGCGCCATCCTAAGTTAATAGTGTGGGTGTATTTTAGCTTTTCAAGTCCACTGGCTCGATGTATGAGGAATCACCGGACGCAATCGCAAAGCTGTACGTCTTCAATTTATTTAAATTTTTTTCGCTGTCACACTAAACGAAGGCGCTTCAGAACGACAACAAAATTCATTTTCCAGATAATTTCCCTTTCTATAGCCTTTATCAATCAAGC
>JBCDEX010000127.1:0-5065 GCA_039178995.1 Pseudomonadota bacterium
AAAAATAAAAATATAACAAAGAAAAACACGCCTCTAAACTGCCTCAAAGTACCGTAAAATAAGGTGTGTTATGAGTTTCCCTTATAAAATGGCTTTGTCACTACATATAGCGGTGTTCACAAACTGAACATACAAGATAATGCGCTTTTGATATAACTTCAAGCGTTAAATGAGCAAATTTTACAGCCCTTATATTCATTGGTGTCGCTCTGACATGACGTCGTATTTATGGCGTACATTGAGGTCGTATTTTTAATTTGATACGACGTCAATGAGTGTGTTTTACAAAACGAATGGTTTAGTGTGACGATGTACGAAAGGTTATTTTGTATGGGCAGGAAAACCGGTTATTGTGTGTTAACGTATTGTCATGTGAAAGTGGAGATTTTATACTTCAGTTTCTTGAGCAAATGAGCTTACGTTGCCGTAATACGAATTGCCAAAACATAAGGATATCTTGCTATGAACCGAATACTTTTTTATACCGTTCTTATTTCCAGTGTGTGCTTAAGCGCCTGCATGCCGTCAGCGCCTCAAACAGTTGATCCATCGCCTCGTGCGTGGACAGATGCCGAGGTGGATGAATTGGTCACATGGAACAAGGTCACGATTCATAAACCGTTGCCAGATGCATTGAAAGCGAAAGCACCAGAAGCGTGTAACTACATTAATTTCTTGAGAATCAAACTGAAAGACGCGCCGGTTGAATCGTCCAAAGCCGATGCGGTGTTTATGATGATGCCGGGGGTACTTGAAGGGGCAACCGCGTTTAAATACATAGGTCGTCAAATGGCGTATTTGGCTAAGACGCAACACAACAAAAATGTTGAAATCTGGGGCATGGATCGACGCTCTAACTGTTTAGAAGACGTATCTATTTTGGATGACGTTGAGCAATTAACCGATGCGACCAAAGCAGGTGAAATGCTCATCGACTATTACTTCAAGAAAGTGCCGGTGAAGGGCAAGCGTTTCAATGGGATTTATGACGACGCGGACGTATCGTTTCTCAGTGAATTTGGCATTCAGTTAGCCACTGAAGACATGTTCTCGGTCATGAACTACATGATGCCACAGCAAGCTGATCGTCAGAAAAAGCTGTTTGTTGGCGGCCATTCATTGGGCGGTATTCACACGTCGGTGTTCTTGTCGTGGGATTTGGACGGCGATGAGGAAACGCTTGAAGACGCAGGGTATAACAACGTAGCAGGTGCGTTTGGGTTTGACACCACGTTGGCTGATTTATCAGACATGCCGGACTTTGCCACGCAGATCATTCCGTTTGGTTTGGGCAATCTGGGTGTCGGTGCGACCGAGTTATTGTCACCAGGTGCGTATAAGAAAACAGTTGATAAACTGACCCAAGGTCAGCTGCCATTAACCACATCCATTGAGGGTGTGTTTGATCAATTTGCATTGGCCTTCATGCCGTTGTTTTCTGCGGTGGCACAAATTGATCCAAAAGGTGAAAACACGTTGTTGGCTACAGCGCCACTTGAATTGCAGCCCTCGTTGGAAACATTATTGACCTTGTTCCAACCATTGCAGACGCAGTCGGATGGACGTAAAGCGAGCATGAAAAATTTCCGACTCACGAATGAGGCGATCATTGGTGCATTTTTTGACGATGACTTTGCGCCCATCGGATTTTTGGGAACCAGTCTGGGTCATATGAAAGGAGGTGCATTAAAGCCTAAGAACACATTGACCAACGCCTTGGCCAAATTGCCGCTGTTTAATTTGTTGGCACCGCAATTGGCGTTGTCGGACATTCAGTACATGCCAACCGAGCACAATTTGAATGGCAATGGTCCATTGTACGGTTGGGCGAACTTTGACGAAGTGGCGAGCAAAGCGCAACCAGAATATAAGGACGCACAAGGCAAGGTGTACACCACCGCAGAAGATGAGATGGCCGACATGGGCTCTTTCATCAATTCATTGCACGATCGTAAAACCAATTTGAATTTTACCGAGTGGTATTTTCCAACGCGTTTGATGGTCGATATTGTGTTGGCGGTTCCGTTTAAGCATGCGGTGAGCAGTGGCATTAATGTACTGCATCAAGATCGAATTGCCGACGTGCCAAAGATTGAGTTTATTGGCAAGGACGGTATTTTACCCTTGAATGATGACGATGAGGTGTTGATTCCAACCAGTGATAATGTGGTTGTGTTGCCAGGGCAAAATCACGTGGACCCCATGTTTGAAGTGGTCAATGCACCTGAACGTCATACGGCATTGACCGTTCCGATGTTGTTGGATTTTTCGATGAAGCACGCAAAATAAGTTGTATTCGTGATGGATGTTGATAACGCATGCCTTGTGATGGGGTGTGCGTTTTTTATACGGCACTGTTTTACAAAGGGAGCATGATATGAAAAAACTTGGTTGGCCACGGAACTTGGTGCCTGTTTGTTCAGCACGTCGTCGAGTAGTTGGGCGTTTTTTTTTAATATGCCCACGCCAGAAAAAGATAATCAAACACAAACACAGCAATCGATTGTGCTCGTGCACGGCGATATGGGGTTTGATCGTACGTGTTTATTGGATGTGCGTGATTTCCTTGGATTATTGAGGTACGATTCCATCCAAGCTCTCGCGAGGAGGGACGACGGTGTACGTTGTTCAAGAGTCGCCGATCCACACGCCGCAGTATCGAGGTGAGCAAATGATTAATCAGCTGGATGCAATTGCCGCGCTTAAAGACCATGTCCAGTTTAATCTCATTGCACACAGAGTTACACAATAACAAGGAGTGAGTGTATGAGCTCGACGGAAGAACGTAATATGGTGGTGGTGTCGGAATTTTTAGCGGCGTGTGAACGCTTTGATTTTGATGCAGCGTGGGAGTTAGTTACCGATGACTTTCATTACCGGAATCATCCATTCCCCAGAACCAAAATAGCCGCGTCCAGTAAGAAGCAATTGAGTATCTTGGTGGGATTTTTAGATCAATTTAAAATTGAAACACATCACATGGCTGCTGACGGAGATGTGGTGTTGACCGATCGCAACGACGTGTTCATCAGTTGGTTTTGTTATTTGTCACTGCCTGTTAAAGGCACGTTCAAATTACGCGACGGTAAGTTGTGTGCGTGGGACGACCATTTTGATTTTCTCACCCTGACCATTCTTGGCATCAAAAGCCCGTTCATTGTGTTGTTTAATTTATTTAAAAAGAAAACAATGAAGTCGAACTAAAGGAATGCGTGACGCCGAGTAGGTTTACGCCTCAGCGTTGAGTAAAAACACCATCAAGGCTTTTTGCGCGTGTAGGCGGTTTTCAGCTTGTTGCCAGACGACCGAGTACTTAGGGTCTTCGAGGAGTGCTGCGCTGACCTCTTCTTCGCGATGCGCGGGCAAGCAATGCATGAAAATGGCGTCGTCGCTGGCCAGTGCCATTAAGTCGTGATCGACTTTAAATCCATCAAAGTCGCGGATGCGTTTTTGGCTGTTTTCTTCTTGCCCCATGGATGCCCACACATCGGTAGAGACCAAGTGCGCGCTTTGGCATGCGTCGCGTGGGTCGTCGGTGATGTAGATGCGATGTTTGAATGGTTCGTAAATTGCCGGATCGGGCTCATAGCCTTTAGGGCAGGCAATGCGTAACTTAAAATCAAAGCAGTCCGCTGCGTTGATGTACGACTGACACATGTTGTTGCCGTCTCCCACCCACGTCACGGTTTTGCCGCGAATGTCACCACGGCATTCTTTAAACGTTTGCATGTCGGCCAATAATTGACACGGATGCGTGTCATTGGTGAGTGCGTTGATCACCGGCACATTGGCGTACTCGGCAAAGCGCTCAATGTTGCTGTGTTCAAACGTACGAATCATGATGATGTCGAGCATCGATGACAACACGCGTGCCGTGTCTTCAATCGGTTCGCCACGGCTCATTTGCGTGGAACTGCTGTCGAGAAAGATGGCTGAGCCACCCAGTTGAGCCATGCCGGCTTCAAACGATACTCGGGTGCGCGTTGAGGCTTTTTCAAAGATCATGCCCAAAATCAAACCTTTGGCAGGTGCGCTCTGTTGCACGTCGCGAAATCGCTTTTTCATGTCGATTGCGTCATCGATTACCTGAGACAATTCTTGATTTGATAAGTCCTGTAAGCGTAAAAAATGGCGGCTCATAAGAGATCCTTGAATGGGTTATCCAAATTGTTTGATTAATGGGCACAGAAGGGCAACGAGTTCGTCGGCTTGTGCTTGAGTGATGATAAGCGGTGGTAATAATCGTACGGTGTTGCCAGCGGTCACGTTGATCAATAGGCCCGCAGCCAATGCGTCTTTGACTAAGTCGCCACACGGTTCATCGAGCTCGATGCCGATCATCAATCCGTGTCCGCGAATATCCACCACCTTTTGACACGCGCTTAATTGTTGCTTGAACTGCTCAAGTAAGTAGGTGCCCATGCTGGCGGCGTTGTGTGACAGCTTTTCGTTAATGATGGTGTTGACCACGGTGAGCGCGGTGGCGCATGCCAGTGGGTTGCCGCCAAAGGTGGAGCCATGATTGCCAGGCTCGAGCAACGACGAGGCCATGCCGCGAGTTAAGCACGCGCCGATTGGGAAGCCGTTTCCTAAACCTTTTGCCGTGGTGACTACGTCGGGCAGTACGCCGCATTGTTGGTAGGCGAAATAGCTGCCGGTTCGACCGTTTCCAGTCTGTATTTCATCGAGTATCAATAGGGTGCTGTGTTGCGCGCATGCCGCTGCAACGGCTTGAAGGTAGTCAGCGGACATAAGGTTGACTCCGCCTTCGCCTTGCGTGACTTCGAGCAGTACCGCGACGGTGTCGGGCTGCTTGATGTATGTTTCGATGGCCGCAAAATCGTTTGCAGGAACATTGACAAACCCTGACACCAGCGGTGCAAACCCAGCTTTTACTTTGGGGTTTCCGGTGGCGCTGAGCGTGGCCATGGTGCGTCCGTGAAATGAACCCTCTAAGGTGATGATCTGCGGGTTGTCTATGTCTTGATTAAATGCGTGCTTACGCGCAATTTTAATGGCCGCTTCATTTGCTTCGGCGCCAGAGTTACCAAAAAAGACGTTGTCC
>JBCDEX010000128.1:0-5039 GCA_039178995.1 Pseudomonadota bacterium
AAAATCGAAGTGCAAGACAAAGGCGAGTGGAAGCATTTGACTACGTTGAACGCGTCTTTGCCTCGGGGGTGTTAGCTTAGAGTGTGCACTCAATAGCGCCTGTTTAAAATACTTGATGATCTAAGCTCTTTGATAAGCCTGACTCTCTTGAAAACCTTAAACGTCCTATTGATCTACAATTGTTGATGACCCGCGCGTAACGACAGCACATGCTCAACTGCAATTGGTTTGATTGCTTGCGTCTTAAATCAAGCCGGCGCTATTACGTGATGAATCGTTTTGCGTTACAATACGCGCGCGCCACATTGTGCGTAACCCGTTGCTCTCATCTACAGGCTATTATGAATAGGCATTCTATGTTAATTTTGCGCGGCTCTCCGGCACTGTCTGATTTTCGTTTATCCAAATTGTTATATCAACTTCAAGAGGTTGTCCCTTGTATTAATGACGTGTACGCTGAATTTCGTCATTTTGTGGCGGTTGATGGCGCGCTGACGACTGAGCAGCAAGGGGTATTGGATGCCTTACTGCAATACGGCCCAATGCAGTCGGTTCAAGCCTTAAAGGGCACTCTCAAGCTGGTCGTGCCACGTGCGGGCACGATTTCACCTTGGTCCAGCAGGGCCTCGGACATTGTCGCGAGCAGTGGATTAACCCAAGTAACCCGTGTTGAAAGGGGGGTGGCGTATTATTTAGATGTGGACACGCAATCACTGGCGGAGTTGAGTGCTCAGCAGCTGAAGGCTCTGGATATGTGTTTGCATGATCGCATGGCGGAGTCGATATTGGCTTCAGAAGAGGCGGCCCATGTGTTGTTTGAACAATCGTATCCGAAGCCAATGCAATCGATTGACGTATTGGGTGAAGGGCGCATGGCATTGACGCAGGCGAACATCGAGTTAGGCTTAGCGTTGGCAGACGATGAAATTGATTACTTGTTTGAGAACTTCACCCAATTAAAGCGCAACCCAACGGATGTAGAGTTGATGATGTTTGCGCAAGCCAATTCTGAGCATTGCCGACATAAAATTTTTAATGCCGACTGGACCATAGATGGTCATGAGCAAGATATCAGTTTGTTTGGTATGATTCGAAACACACATTCGTTGCATCCTGAGGGTGTATTGAGCGCCTACGAAGACAACGCATCGGTGATTAAAGGGCATGAAGGCGGTCGTTTCTTTCCGGATGAACACGGTGTATATGGCTTCAATGACGAGCACATCAATATCTTGATGAAGGTGGAAACGCACAATCACCCAACCGCGATTGCACCGTTTTCAGGTGCAGGCACAGGTGCAGGTGGTGAAATCCGCGACGAAGGCGCGGTAGGTCGTGGATCAAAGCCCAAGGTCGGTTTGACTGGATTCAGTGTCTCGAACTTGAATGTACCTAATGATCCGCAGCCGTGGGAGCGAATTCATCGCAATGCGGCATACGGGAAGCCTGAGCGAATGGTCACGCCACTGCGCATCATGCTCGATGGCCCGGTTGGTGCGGCAGCATTTAATAATGAGTTTGGACGACCGAATCTCACAGGCTACTTTCGAACTTTTGAGATGAACATTGGCAACGACGCTCAGGCGGACGTGCGCGGTTACCACAAACCAATCATGTTGGCGGGCGGTTACGGCAACATTCGCGATGAACATGTAGAACAAAAGACGTTTGACGCAGGGTGTTTGTTGATTGCCTTAGGCGGCCCTGCCATGTTGATTGGTCTTGGTGGCGGTGCGGCCTCATCGATGGACTCGGGTTCGAGCCAAGAAGACTTAGACTTTGCCTCCGTGCAACGACAAAACCCAGAAATGGAACGTCGTTGCCAAGAAGTTATTGATCGTTGTTGGGCACGCGGTGATCACAATCCAATTGAGTTCATTCATGATGTTGGCGCAGGTGGTTTGTCCAATGCCTTTCCTGAACTTGCAAAAGACGGCGGTTGTGGTGCGCATTTTAACTTACGTGACGTGCCAAACGACGAGCCGAGTATGTCACCCGCTGAAATTTGGTGTAATGAATCGCAAGAGCGCTATGTACTGGCGATCAAGCCCGGATCGTTGTCGTTGTTTGCTTCTATTTGTGAGCGAGAACGCTGTCCATTTGCGGTGGTCGGTGAGGCGCTCGATGAGCAAACCATTACGGTCGGTGACACGTACTTTGACAACAACCCAGTGGAACTTCCAATGTCTGTGTTGTTCGGTAAAACCCCTAAAATGCACCGAGATGTCACGAGTCATGCGCTCGATTTACCAGACTTTGAATTGGCATCGGTTGATATGGATGAGGCATTGCAGCGCGTGTTGCGTTTCCCTGCGGTTGCGAGTAAACAATTTTTGATTACCATTGGCGATCGTTCCATCACTGGTATGGTGGCGCGTGATCAAATGGTCGGACCATGGCAAGTGCCGGTAGCGGATGCTGCGATCACCACCGCGAGTTACGACCGTCACGTGGGCGAAGCCATGGCGATGGGTGAGCGCACACCATTGGCGCTGAGTAATTCAGCCGCGGCAGCGCGGATGGCGGTCGGTGAAGCCATTACTAACA
Source organism: Pseudomonadota bacterium (assembly GCA_039178995.1). Classification (GTDB taxonomy): domain Bacteria; phylum Pseudomonadota; class Gammaproteobacteria; order Pseudomonadales; family JBCDEX01; genus JBCDEX01. The sequence continues at coordinate 2,548 of JBCDEX010000128.1, forward strand.
TCGCGTGTGCTCCGATTGAGTGTATGAGCGACATCAAACTGTCTGCGAATTGGATGGCATCGGCTGGATCCGCCGGTGAAGACGCCAAGCTGTACGATGCGGTACATGCCATTGGCATGGAGTTGTGCCCAGCGTTAGGCATTGCGATTCCAGTCGGCAAAGATTCGATGTCCATGCGTGCGCAGTGGCGTGATGCAGACACCCACGAAGACAAAACCGTGGTCTCACCGGTGTCTTTGGTGGTGACGGCATTCGCTCCTGTTTACGATGTGCGCAAGCATAAAACACCGATGTTGAGTTGCGAGCGTCATCCAGATGATTCAGCGCACTCAAACGCTTTGTATTTAATTGACATGGCGAAAGGCCAGCAGCGTATGGCGGGCAGCAGTTTGGCTCAAGTCCATCAGAGTTTTGGCACCGCATGCCCAGATTTGGACGATCCCGAGCACTTTAAAGTGTCGTTTGACTTCATACAGCACGCGATTAAGTCGAATGTGATCAGTGCATACCACGATAAAGGCGATGGCGGTCTCATGGTCACCTTGTTGGAAATGAGCTTTGCGGCACGCTGTGGTTTGGATATTGATATTCAGGCGTTGGTGTCGTCGAATACACAGTCTTCTCTGTTGACTGCCTTGTACAACGAAGAATTGGGCGCGGTGGTGCAAGTCAATTCAGAGCACCAAGCCGAGTTTGATGTCTTGGTCAGCCAGTATGGGTTGGACGCAAGTGTGATTAAATTGGGTCAAGCGACGGCGAATGAGTACATTGCCATTGCCTGCCAAGGGCAGTCAATTTACAGCGACACGCGTGGGAATTTACAACGTGTATGGGCGACCACCAGTTACAATCTGCAGGCCTTACGTGACAATGAATCGTGCGCTGAGCAAGAATTTGAAAGCATTGAGCGCGCTTCGCAAGGAATTCACACAGCGCTCAGCTTTGATGTGCAAGAGGACGTGGCCGCGCCTTATGTGAACGTGGCTGCGAAACCTAAAGTGGCAATTTTGCGTGAGCAAGGCGTCAACGGACAAATGGAGATGGCCGCCGCGTTTAATTTGGCTGGGTTTGAAACCGTGGACGTGCATATGAGCGACGTCGGCCAAGTGAACTTTGATTTTGATGCGTATAAAGGACTGGTCGCCTGTGGTGGTTTCTCGTACGGTGATGTGCTGGGTGCGGGAGAAGGTTGGGCAAAGAGTATTTTATTCAATGATGTAAAAAAAGACACGTTTGCTGCGTTTTTTGAGCGCAATGACACCTTTTCATTGGGTGTGTGCAATGGCTGTCAGATGATGTCGAATTTAAAAGACATTATTCCTGGTGCAGCGCATTGGCCACGATTTGTGCGCAACCAGTCCGAGCAGTTTGAAGCGCGTGTGGCGATGCTTGAGGTTGAAGACAGCCCATCGATCTTGTTGCGTGGTATGAGTGGTTCACGCATGCCAGTGGCGGTTGCGCACGGTGAAGGTCGTGTTGAATTTGCCTCAGCAGTACATCAGCAACAAGCCTTAGACAGCGGGCTGACTAGCTTACGCTACATTGACACCGTAGATAACCAAGCGACAGAGCGTTATCCTGAGAACCCGAATGGGTCGGTGAATGGGTTAACTGGGTTGTGTAGTGAGGATGGGCGTGTGACGATCATGATGCCACATCCTGAGCGTGTGTTTAGAAACGTACAGCAGTCGTATCTTGCAGAATACGATGCATTGGGTGAGTATGGGCCGTGGATGCGCTTGTTTAGAAATGCACGTACTTGGGTTGATTAACAGGTGTGCTGCCTCCACTATATCTATATAATGACGATGTCATAAAAAGCCGTGATGAATGTTCGGCTGTGTCCCATCTGTTGAATTCACAGTCATCACCGCTTCTGCGACCAATCGCAATCATCATGAGGCGATTGGTTTTTTTATTAAAATAAGCGAAGTTTAATTGTTATGTCGAATCAGTATCCCATTTGGAAATACCTTCTCATTGCGTGTGTGTTGTTGATTGGTTTTGTGTATGCCTCACCCAATCTATATATGCCAGATCCTGCGATTCAAGTGTCGGGTGAAAGCAGTTCCTTGAAAATGGATGAGCGTGTGCTTAAAAAGATCAAGTCGGCGCTCAGTAAGCAAAATATTGTGATCATAGGCGAAGAGATTCAAGATGGCAAAAGCATCTTGATTCGGTTTAATAACGACGACGATCAATTGAAAGCACAAGGCGTGTTGAACGATGCATTGGGCGATGCATACATTACCGCATTGAACCGTGCGTCTAATACACCGGATTGGTTGAAAAGCATTGGCGCAGGCCCATTGAAACTGGGTTTGGATTTGAGCGGTGGTGTTCATTTCTTGCTTGAAGTGGATGTTGAAGAAGCGGTGAACAAAAATCTTGAGTCGTGTGTGTCGAAGATTAAAACGGAACTTAAAGACAAGAAAAATAGCGGTCTTTTTAAATTAAAACAAAAAAAAAATAAGCGTAAAATTAAATAGGAA
>JBCDEX010000129.1:0-5023 GCA_039178995.1 Pseudomonadota bacterium
AAAGGGGTAACTCGGTAGGATTCATAGTCGCTCATGCAACACCTTTTTGGGAAATTGAGGATACATTATATTGTTGTTAGGCCGACCCAATAATGGTTAGCAACCATTTATTTTTATGTAAAAAACTGTCAACTCTAGGCTTAAGAAATGATATATTTGCGCTTCATGCGTGTCAAACCAAGACAGATCATAATGAAATATTTTAGCCTTATAATGACTATATAGCATGGCAAAATCATCCACATATGCTATGAAAATCAGCGTTGTGAAAACTCGTGCACTGCGTCTACGTATACTTTCACATTATCAGGATTGATATCAGGTGTAATACCATGGCCTAAATTAAAGACGTGTCCTGGCGCATCACCAAACGAGGTCAAAATGGCCTTCACTTCTGCCCGTATTCGCTCTGGCGAGGCACGCAACAACGCAGGATCCATATTGCCTTGCAATGCCACATGCTCCCCAACACGCTGACGCGCGGCACCAATATCAATGGACCAATCCAAGCCTAACGCATCTGCACCCGTATCCACCATAGATTCCAACCACAACCCACCTTGTTTGGTAAACATGATCACAGGCACAGCTTTATCGCCTGGCCATTTATTCAGTAACCCAATGATTTTACGCATGTAATTTAATGAAAACGCCTGATACGCTGGAGTACTCAAAACACCACCCCATGTATCAAATATCTGAACGATTTGAGCACCTGCCGCAATTTGAGCGTTCAGATAATCGGCCACACTCAGCGCCAATTTATCAAGCAACAAATGCAACGCCTCAGGCCGGTTGTAAACCCATTCTTTGATCTTTTTAAATTCACGTGTGGATTGACCTTCAACCATATAACATGCCAAAGTCCAAGGACTTCCGGAAAATCCAATTAACGGAACCCGTCCATTCAATTCTTTGCGGATCACCCTCACGGCATCAGTCACATAACTTAAGTCTTTGCTCGTATCCGTAACTTGTAATTTCTCAACATCGAACTCTGAAGTAATTGGATTACTAAATTTCGGCCCTTCGCCTGTCACAAAGTGCAACCCCAACCCCATGGCATCAGGTATCGTCAAAATATCGGAAAACAAAATGGCCGCATCAAAGTCGTAACGCTCTAATGGCTGCAGTGTCACTTCACATGCCAACTGAGGATTTTGACACAGTGACATAAAGTCACCCGCTTGCGCACGAGTAGCTCGATATTCTGGAAGATAACGTCCAGCTTGTCGCATCATCCAAACAGGCGTTATATCAACAGGCTGGCGCAATAAGGCGCGAATTAAACGATCATTTTTTAATATAGGGAATGCATCAGACATAAGTGGCACCTATCGCTTCACTGCATTTAAAATTAAGCAGATAATTAAGGAAATTACCGCATGAGGGATTACGAAAAAATTGACTCTTTATTCAACCCTTGTTTTTCCAAAATCTCTCGCAGGCGCTTTAACGCGGTTACTTGAACTTGACGCACACGCTCACGAGTCACCCCAATGTGCTTACCAACGTCCTCAAGTGTTTGAATATTTTGACCTCTCAAACCAAAGCGACGTTCAATCACTTCACGCTCTTTGTCGGGCAGTTCGTCCAACCAAAGATCCAATGCATTTTCTAAGTTTTCTTTCTGCGTCATATTCGCAGGATCCGACTTGACGTCATCAGGTACAAGATCAAGCAAAGTTCGAACACCGCTGTCACTGTTCGCTGGCACATCGAGTGAGCTTGTGTGCTGATTCAGCTTCAGCATTTTGGCAACGTCTTCAACCGGCTTATCCAAAAACTCAGCAATGTCGTCAGCTGTCGGCTCATGATCCAACTTTTGCGTTAATTCACGTGCTGCGCGCAGATATGTACTCAATTCTTTAATGACATGAATGGGCAACCGAATGGTTCTCGACTGGTTCATCAATGCGCGTTCGATATTCTGACGAATCCACCACGTTGCGTACGTTGAAAACCGAAAACCTCTCTCAGGCTCAAACTTGGTAACCGCATGCATCAATCCAAGATTACCTTCCTCGATTAAATCAAGTAGACTCAAACCACGATTCAAATAATTTTTTGCAATTTTCACCACTAATCGTAAGTTACTCACGATCATTCGATGACGGGCTTCTTCATCGCCTTCTCGAGCTAACGCACCGTACTTTTTTTCTTCGTCCGCGGTTAACAACGGAGAAAAACCAATTTCTGACAAGTACAATCGGGTCGCATCTGAGGATTCACGGGCACGTTTTTCTTTTGGTTTTGCGCTGCCCGCTTTCGGTTTTTTTGTACTAATGGGCTTTTTACCACTGGCTGCTTTGTCTACCAGATCAAAATCCACATCTTCGAGCATGTCATCATTTTTATTGGTCATTGTATGTCCGAATTTACTAATTTTAAGGAAGATACTGATTACAGCCTAAATCACAACCATCCAAACAGGATCTATTATAATGCTTTTAAAGCGACTTTTCACTCAAAAAGTACAAACCAACCACCATGAGCAATGCGCATAAAAATGCCAGAAAACAATAGCCTTCCAGCGCAGGATGCACCCCTAAATCGGCATACGTTTGAGGACTGACGTTAATCGTGTACGTTTTAACATGATCCGCAACACTGATTTCTTTCACATCTTTCCATGGCCACAACAACTTCAAAGACCCCAATAAGAAGCCGACCAACACCGAGAATGTCGCGTTCTTATGTGTCGCCAACAGCCAACTCAAAAAATGAACAAAGCTCAGCAAGCCAAACACACAACCTCCTGCAAACGCACACAACACAAGGTAATCTCGTGCATCAATGGCTGTCAACAATGGAAAATATGCCCCCATTAGCAACAACAAAAAAGAACCTGAGATGCCGGGAAGCACCATAGCACAAATGGCTACGCTACCGGCAAAGAAGAAGTGGTACGTTTGCAAATCAAGCTGCTGTGGCGCTTGGCTGCTGATCCACCACGCCATCACAGCGCCCAACATCAGCCACACAGCCATATTCAATCGATCACCCTCCATATTTTTAGAAAGCAACCACGCAGAGGCCAACACCAGCCCAAAGAAAAACGACCATAAAATTTGAGGATACGCTGCAATTAACCATGTCAACACTTTAACCAACACCACCAAACTCGTCGCAATACCAGCCAACAACACGAATAAAAACCGTGCATTGATATGCGCCATAAATGCACCGAACCCCTGTTTAAATAACACCCTCAAAGCCAGTGGATTACACGCTTTTAACGAGTAAATCAACTCTGTGTAAATACCCGATATAAACGCCACCGTACCGCCCGACACTCCTGGCACAATATCAGCTGCACCCATCGCCATACCTTTTAAATAGAGTATAATCCAGCCCAAAATTGAACGTGATATATTGGCTTGAGGTTCTATATCATTCATATCACTAACGCCTTTTTCAGCAAACAACGTACTATGTTTATACCCGATTATCGAATCACGCCTGGTAGTAACGGAACAAAGGCAACCGGTTCAATCACGCAATCGTCAAAATAATCTTCATGGCGAGTCACCACATGCAACTCCTGCTCACCCGCCACACCGACAGGAATCACCAAACGTCCGCCCAGCACCAATTGATGTTTCAAATCGTCCGGGATCACTTCAGGCGCGGCAGTGGAAATAATGCCATCAAACGGTCCCTTATCTTTCCAGCCCATACCACCGTCATGACAGCGAAAACTAATATTGTAACAATCAAGTAGCTTCAACCGTTGACGCGCCTTGTCTTGAAGTGCCTTAATCCGCTCAACGGAATGCACCTGCTCAACCAATTTCGAAAGCACACTGGTTTGATAACCAGACCCTGTGCCAATTTCCAGCACGCTGTTCAGCGGCCCGTCTTTAAGCAACAGCTCCGTCATGCGCGCAACCGTATACGGTTGCGACAGCGTTTGATTAAAACCGATTGGCAATGAGGCGTCTTCGTATGCACGGTGAGACATTGCCTCATCCAAAAAAATATGTCGCGGAATCGACATCATCACATCCAACACCTTGGTGTCGCGAATACCCTGCACAAATAAGCGCTCCACCATCCGTTTACGTGTCCGCGCAGAGGTCATACCTATGCCTTGTAAACGCTGTTCTAATTGTGAATCATCGACCATAAACTGTCTTTATCTATTTAACGAGTAAACATGAATCATCATGTGTTTTTATTATAACATTTGATGGGACTTGGGGTCTGCAACTGTAATTAATTCTCTCAACACTGCCGTCGCAAAACTGCCGGCTGGTAACGTAAACGCCAGCTCAATATCATCCACCACCGAACGCCATTGTAAATCATCCAACCGCACAATCATTTGTCGTCGTTGCGCTTTCATCTTAATCCGCTTAACGTAATCCAACCACGCTGTGTGTGGCGCACAAACCGCCTCTTCAAATGCCAAACTGTCCGCTTGCGCTTGCACACCGCCCAAACCAATCAATGCAGCAGTTAGGCTCACGTCACCCGACTTCAGGCGTTGCTGGAGCTCTTCATTCCATTCATCCGCTTGAAAACAGCTGCGACTGCCGCTCAATTGCAACACATCGCCCGGCACATAATGTGCGATCGTATCCTGCTCAATGCGATGAGAGACCAACACATTGAACACGTAACTGCGCACCGCTGACAAATACAAACTGCGCTGCTCACGCTTACAGCGGCGACCATTCAACAAACAGGCCTCCGCTTGAATCAGATTACGTCGCTGGAGACCAAACCGCTGTTCGCCAAAATAATTTGGCACGCCCTCTCGCTTGATCACATGCAGACGTTCAATTAATAGATCATGCGCTTCAATGTCACGCATGCGTATGACAAACAGATTTTCTTTGTGCGCACCAATACGTAGTTTTTTGCAATGACGCCTCATCTGAACGATGGTCATATTTGGCTCGTCGAATTGAGCCACATCTGGATTGTCTTTGCCTGGCAGCTGAACACTAAACCATTGCACGGTGTCAGCCCACTTATCTTTCAAGCCCGAATGCGACACATGCTTCATCAAAACGCC
>JBCDEX010000130.1:0-5016 GCA_039178995.1 Pseudomonadota bacterium
CCAGTACCAATAATTTACGTAACATGTCGTGCACCTCTTTAGTTTAAGTTAACGTGACGCTATTAAATACTTGTGCAGTAAAGGCGGCATAAAATAAACATAAAAAACATGTGAATGTGTTGTTAAGATTAATTAACACACACCAAAAAATGGGCGCAACAAGCGAATCGTTAGATTAGAGATGTTCTAAGGTTTGTTTATAGCTTACGCTTGGAAGGTGTCTCAAATACGAGCGTTTTTTTATGAGCGTTGATTGTGGTTGAGTTCACAATGATACGTACTTAGATCACCGTTTTGTTGCGTGCTTTGGCTTCTTCCATTGCAAAGTTGGGCACAAGATAACCGGGTAATGAGGCGCGTAATTCGCTGTGAATGATGGATGCGCGTTCGCGACTGATGTTAAAATGCGCAGCGCCTTGCACTGAGTCCAGTAGGTGTATGTAATAAGGCAGCGTGTGATTGTGAAACAAGACCTGACTCAATTCTTTTAGAGTGTGAACGTTGTCGTTAATGCCTTTGAGTAATACGCTTTGATTGAGGAGCACGATGCCCGCTTGGTGTAATGCATCGAATGCAGTGCTGACGCGTTCGTCAATTTCTTGGGCGTGATTGCAATGCATGACCATCACACAATGCAGTCGCGTGGAGGTGATCGCGTCGATCAATGAGGGGGTTACACGTTGCGGAATCATGATGGGTAAACGCGTGTGAAATCGAATCGTGCTGACGTGTTCAATGTCGGCCAAGCTGTTAATGCGTCTCGCTAAGGTGTCATCGTTGCAGCTCAATGGGTCACCGCCGCTGAAAATCACTTCATGAATGCTGTCATCACTGCGAATGTGATCGAGAATTTGAGTCCAGTTTTCGGGTGAAATGCGGTGGTCGGCATACGGGAAATGACGACGGAAGCAATAACGGCAATGAATGGCGCAATGACCATTGAGTACGATCAATACTCGTCCTGCGTATTTATGGAGTAAGCCGTTGACTGGAGAGACGTCGGCTTCTTCGAGAGGGTCGACACTGAAAGCTGGGTCCTCGATGAGCTCTTGTGTTGTTGGCAGTGCTTGCAATAACAGCGGATCATTTGGGTTGTTGGCACGTATGCGCTGCAAATATGGACGCGGTATACGCAATGGGAACCCCGCACAGGCCGCTTCAATACGGTCAGCCTCGTCAGTGTTTAAACCTAATACCTCACACAGCTCAACAGGGTCACTGAGCACATTGGACAGCTCGTGTTGCCAAGTGGCGGTGTCGGTGGCAAGCGTCATAAGGGTGGTATCCGTGAATTCGTTGTACCTGAATGGATTGAAGTGTGTTTGTTATGGATTGTCAGTTGGTCTAGATGGTTTAAAGACGGTGCGCGGTCACATGAAAAAAACGTGCGAACTGTGCCATCTTGGCGCGCTTCGCGGTATCATAGGCGACTGATTTATCATCTTTTGACTACAAATATATAGGTGCAACACTCATGGGTAACTATTCTACCAGTGATTTTCGTTCAGGTCTTAAAGTAATGTTGGATGGCGATCCGTGTGCCATCGTTGATAACGAGCTTGTTAAGCCAGGCAAAGGTCAGGCTTTTAACCGTGTTAAATTACGTAACTTAAAAACGGGACGTGTGTGGGATCGTACGTTTAAGTCGGGTGAAAGCATTGAAGGTGCCGACGTCATGGACACCGAATTACAGTATTTATACACCGACGGTGAGTTCTGGCATTTCATGGACGCGAATACGTTTGAACAAGTTCAAGCATCCGAAACAGCGGTGGCGGATGCTAAGCAATGGCTGAACGAGCAAGACATTGTGACCGTGACCTTGTGGAACGGGGCGCCATTGACGGTGACACCGCCGAACTTTGTTGAGTTGACGATTGTGGAAACCGATCCCGGTTTGAAAGGGGATACCGCGCAAGGCGGCAGTAAACCTGCGACGTTAAACACAGGAGCCGTTGTGCGCGTGCCGTTGTTCATCGATCAAGGCGAAGTCATTCGCGTGGACACGCGCTCGGGTGAATACGTGAGTCGCGCCAAAGGGTAAGATCACATGGCCTCTGAAACGGATCATTGGGCGTCGTCGGCGAGTGTCGACACATTGCGCACACGCGCTTCGTTGCTGCGCGATGTGCGCGAATTCTTTTTTCAGCGTGACGTATTAGAGATCGAAACTCCGCTGTTAGGTCGACACACCGTCACCGCTCCGTTTATTAATAGCTTTCGAGTTCAGCAAGGCGGAGGGTATTTACAAACCTCTCCCGAATACGCCATGAAGCGTTTGCTGGCGTCAGGCTGTGACTCCATTTATCAAATTTGCAAAGCGTTTCGTCAAGGCGAGCGCGGCGATCAACACAACTCTGAATTCACGATGTTGGAATGGTATCGTGTTGGGTTTTCATTGGATGAACTGATGGGCGAAACTGAAGCTCTAATCACTCAAATACTCACACCTGTTTACTCTGACTTACCCATTGAGCGCATCAGCTATCGTGATGCCTTCATTCGATACGCGAATGTCGATCCTTTCTGTGTCAGCGATGAGGAGCTTGCTCGAGTGGCCTCACGCCATATTGAGTTTCAATTCGAGCTGTCTGAACGCGACGATTACCTTGATTTGCTCTTGTCGCATTGTGTGGAGCCGCACCTGGGTGTGATCGAGGAAGGCGGTGTCTCGTTATGTTTTATGACCGATTATCCTGCTTCGCAAGCGTCGTTGGCGTGTGTCAAAAACACCGAGTATGGCGAGGTCGCGTTACGATTTGAGGCGTATGTGAATGGCATTGAATTGGCGAATGCGTATCAAGAGTTGACCGATGCCACCGCGTTAGCCTCGCGCTGGGAGGCAGATCAAACAAAACGCATGGTGCTCGGTTTGGCTGATGTTGAAAAAGATGAGCGATTGCTGGCGGCTCAAGTGGCTGGGTTGCCCCAGTGTTCCGGCATCGCGTTGGGCTTGGATCGTTTGTTGATGTTGCAATTAAAGCAGACGGAGATCGCGTCTGTGATTGCATTTACCGATGAGAGAGCCTGACCGTGTTATTGCCTTCTGAATCGACTGCATTGAATGACAACGTACCGGTGGTGTGGTCGGTATCGGGTTCCGACGTCAGTGGCGCAGCTGGAGTGCAAACCGATTTGGTGGGCTTGTCGGATGTGTCGGTACATGGTTGCACAGTGATCACGGCGGTGACCGCACAACACGCTCAGCAGGTGTTGTCGATTAATCCCGTGTCAGAGAAAACCCTGCGCGATCAATTCGATGCCTTATCAGCGGATGCCTTGCCGCGAGTGATTAAGCTGGGTTTGTTGCCAACGGTGGAGTGCATCGAGGTGGTGTGTGAGGTGTTGGAGCAGCACCCTGATGTGTGTGTGGTGTGCGATCCAGTGATTGAGTCCTCCAGCGGGGCGTTGTTATTGCGGAGCGAAGCGATTCAACTGTTTGTGACGCGACTGTTACCTCATGTCGATGTGCTCACGCCCAACGCACCAGAGCTGTTACGTTTAGCGAGTGAAGTCGTACTCAATTCAGAGGAGTGCGACGTGGACAATGTGTCGTCTCAATACGACTGCGTGGCGGCATTATTGAATGTGGGTGTGGGCACCGTGATGCTCAAAGGCGGCCATGTTGTGGACGGGCAAACGTTGAACGATTCAAGTACAACGGTGGATCGAATCTGGTCGCTCAATGGCGATCGTTTATGCACCGCTCCTAAGCAGTTTGCCCTCGTGAATCGACGTCATGCGCACGGTGCTCGTGGCACGGGTTGTCGATTGGCCTCGGTTCTTGCGGGGTTATTGGCACACGATTATGTGTTGGAAGATGCTTGTGTGTTGGCCAACGCGTATTTGAATCGCACCATTTCACAGGCGTATGAGATTGATCATAAGGCACGGTGTTTGCCCAGTGTGAATGCGATTGAATTAAGTGATTTGCCATCGGTGGTGTGCGATGTCACCGATGCGAATGCATTGGTGACGGCGTCTAAATTCGCGTTTGTAGGCAGTGATTCATTGGGATTGTATCCGGTGGTGGATGACGTGGTATGGATTGAGCGTTTGATTCCGTTGGGTGTGACCACCATTCAACTGCGTTTAAAAGAGATGCCAATGGCCGATGTCGAACGTCAAATTATCCAAGCGGTTGCGCTGCAAAAACAGTACGACATTAAGCTGTTCATTAATGACTACTGGGAGTTGGCGATTAAGCATCAGGCGCACGGTGTCCATCTGGGGCAGGAAGATTTATTTGAGGTCGATGTGTCTGCTATTCGCGATGCAGGATTGGCGCTTGGGCTGAGCACACATAGTTGGTGGGAAGTGGCGCGCGCACACACGCATCGCCCGAGTTATCTTGCGTTTGGACCCATTTACCCGACGCAAACCAAAACTATGCCGTGGGAACAACAAGGACTTGAGCGTTTAACGCAATGGGTTGACTGCGTGGGCGCAGACTATGAATGCGTGGCCATTGGTGGCATTAATACTGCGCGAATGCCAGAGGTGCTGGCAACGGGAGTGGACAGCGTTGCGATGGTCTCTTCGATCACGCATGTGCCAGATTGGGCGGCATCGACCCGTGAGCTGTTGAGCTATTTTTCGGACGCGTAATGTACGTTAGGTGATTAAGGTCAAAATCGAATAGAGCCGTGCGTCGAAAAACTGATACAATGCGCGTTTTCGCATGGGTTATGACACACTGAACACGCGAGTACTGGCTTGTGATCGTGTCGAACGAGGATATTGTGATTGAATTTATAGAAAGTGCCAAATTGCCAACACGTTGGGGATTGTTTGACATCCACGGCTTTTGGGATGATAAGACCAATAAAGAGCACATTGCGTTGACCATGGGCGACTTTTCAGACGCGTCCAAAGACGCGGTATTGACACGCGTACATTCTGAGTGTTTGACGGGCGATGGTTTGTTCAGTTTGCGCTGCGATTGTGGTCCTCAGCTTGAAGGCGCGATGAAAAAAATTGCGCAAGACGGCTTCGGAATTATTTTGTACTTACGTC
>JBCDEX010000131.1:0-5001 GCA_039178995.1 Pseudomonadota bacterium
GCAAGGTTTCAAGTACGTCTTCGAGGGTCAACACCCCTTTGGTTTCGCCGTACTCATCAACCACCAGCATCATGTGGGTACGCGTTTTCAAAAACTCTTCGAACACATTCGACAAGATCATGTAATCCAATGCGGCTGGAATGTCTCGACTGTAATTGTGTAAGGGCTGCTCACCATTGCCACGCGCTTGCGCCAAGAGTAGATCACTGCGCAACACAAACCCTGTGATTTCACGCTCGTCGTCGCCTTTAAAGATCGGAATACGTGAGAAACGAATGTGGTCGTATTGATGAAAGAATTCATCCACCAGCATGTTTTCAGACAAGCAAAACACCACCGACATCGGGGTCATTGCGTCTTTAACGTGCGTTTCTCGAAGCAACAGCAAGTTTTTCATGATGTTGGATTCACGCAGCCCCAACTGCCCTTCTTCCAAGCTCAAATCGGCCATCACCGCAAACTCGTCACGACTGAAACCAACGTCCGATGGCGCTTTGGAAATCGTACGCGTCAGCAACTCAGACATGTAGATAAACGGCGACAGCATTTTGATCAGGTACTTAAGAAACAACGCAGTGATCGGCGCTAATGCACGCCAATAGTAGGCTCCGATGGTTTTTGGAATGATTTCAGCGAACACCAAAATTAATACCGTCAATACCGCCGAAAACAAACCCAAATAGACACTGCCGAACAGCGCCGTGGCTTGTGCGCCCGCTAAGGTCGCACCCGCTGTGTTTGAAATGGTATTTAATGTCAGGATGGCCGCCAATGGTTTATTGACGTCCAGTTTGAGTTCCGCCAGCAGTTCGCCGGTGGACGGTTGCTCATCTTTTAACAGCTCGATGTGCGCCGGCCGCACACTCAGAATAACCGATTCAGCGATGGAGCATAGAAACGAGCACAGTAACGCAATGAGAACGTAGGCAATTAACAGTATCATTCGACATCAGAATTATTTAGATACTGCATTCTTACACATTTTCGCCTAAAAAGACGAACGATTGCGAAAAATACCCCCGCCCTCATCGTGTGAAGCTGCTTAGACAAACAGTTCATTCTTAACCGCACGATCCACCAACAGCTTTGGCGCTCTGAAATGCTCACCGTATTTGTCAGCTAAGTAGTTCGTACGATCAACAAACGCTTGAAGTCCATACGCGTTAATGAACTGATACACGCCACCCGACTGCGCTGGGAATCCGATGCCAAAAATCGATCCCACGTTGCCGTCAGCAACCGTCTCAACCACTCCTTCTTCCATCGCACGAACGGCTTCAATGCTTTGACAGAAGGTCAGACGGTCTTGGATGTCCTCGAACGGAACGTCCGCGTAGCCATTCGGTGCAAAATGTTCTTTTAAGCCATGCCAGATGTGTTTTTTACCGCCTTCAGGGTATTCATAGTAACCTGCGCCAAACACCTTACCTTGACGATCAAATTCATTCACCATACGTTCAACCAACATGCCCGCTGGCTGCTCAACCCATTCTTTGCCCTGCTCCAATGTGTCTTTCTTAGACTGCTCGCCGTTTTTAAACGCGGTGGCTTGTGAGATCTCATCAATCGCAGCCAATGGCCCGACAGGTGAGCCGTTGTATTTAGCCGCACTTTCGATCAATACAGGATTCACACCCTCTAAGATCATCGCCGCGCCTTCATTGATGGTGGTCGAGATCACACGCGTGGTGAAGAATCCAGGCGCGTCGTTCACCACAATTGGGGTTTTACCTAACAAAAGCGCCAAATCAAATGTTTTAGCAAGCGTCTCAGGCGATGTCTTTTCACCGCAAATGATTTCAACTAATGGCATTTTTTCAGCCGGTGAGAAGAAGTGCATTCCAATGAAGTTACTCGGACGGACACTGGCTTCTGCCAATTCGGTGATTGGTAAGGCCGATGTGTTTGAGGCAAATACAGATGTGTCCGCAATCACAGACTCACACTCTTTGGTCACAATTGACTTGATCTTACGGTCTTCAAATACCGCTTCAATGATGAAATCACACGGCGCTAAGTCCGCTGCGTCTGCCGTTGGTTTGACACGTGCCACAATTTCAGCGGCTTTTACTTCATCCACACGACGGTCTTTTTCACCCGCTTCTTTCACGTAGCCCAAGCCACGCTCTGCATTCTCTGTATTGATGTCCTTTAAGACCACCTTGATGCCTTGTTTCGCAGCCAAATACGCCAATCCAGCACCCATTTGACCCGCACCGATGATGCCCAAAGTGTTCACACGAGTTTCATCAATGCCGTCTGGACGGCTTGCGCCACCGTTGATCGCGTTCAACTGGAAGAAAAAGGTGCGAATCATGTTCTTAGCCACCTGGGAACCAAGCAACTGAGTGAAATAACGCGCTTCAATGCGTTCTGCAGTGTCAAAGTCGACACGAGCCACGTCGGCAATACACGCAAAAATGGCTTTAGGCGCTGGGAAGTTGTTGTTGGTTGCCGTCATCACATTCACAGGGCCGAAGTACAACAAGCCTTGCAGGCCTTGGTCCATATCTTTATCGGTTGGCGCACCGCCAGGAATTTTAAAGTCTGGCTGGTCCCATGGCTGTTTCGCCTCTGGATTCGCCAAAATCCACGCTTTCGCCTTGGCGTGCAAATCGTCTTCGTCTTTTGCGAGTTCATCTACGAATTTCTTTTCTAACGCGCGCTCACCTGCGTACTGTTTGCCTTGGCTGACATACGTCACCGTATCTTGCAGGCCATGCAGTCGTACCATACGCACCACACCGCCCGCACCCGGCATTAAGCCCAGTTGCGCTTCAGGCAAACCCATTTTTACGTCTGAACGATCAATCGCGACGCGATAATGACACGCTAACGCGATTTCGTAACCACCGCCCAATGCGGCACCGTTCATGCCCACCGCGACTGGCACACCCAGTGTTTCCAACTGACGCAATGGCAATTTGGCCTCGATGACACCGTCGTAGATGGCTTTTGCTTCGTCACCTTTCGGGTTGTTTGGCATATCCAACAATTTGTTTAAATCGCCACCGCCAAAAAAGGTGTCTTTACCTGAACGTACGTACACACCTGCAATTGGGTCTTTTTCATGCATTTCTGCAATGTCCGCAACGGCTTTAGTCATCGCGGCGATGTACTCATCGCCCATTTTGTTAACTTTTTCGCCTTCTTGATCAAAAATCAACTCAACGATGTTATTTGAATCTTTCTCTAATTTTATGTAGCTCATGTTCTAGCCCGTTATTATCTTTTTAAAAATGTTAAAGGATGGTTACACGCGTTCAATGATGGTGGCGATACCGATGCCACCGCCCGCACATAGAACCGCCATACCCGTCTTTAGGTCACGGCGTTCAAGTTCGTCCAATAACGTGCCTAAAATCATAGCGCCTGTTGCGCCAATTGGGTGACCCATTGCAATGGCGCCACCGTTCACGTTGATTTTCTCATCGGGTACATTCAATTCACGTTGGAATCGAAGCACAACCGATGCAAACGCTTCGTTCAATTCAAATAGATCAATGTCCGCTAAGTCCATACCTGCTTTCTTCAAGGCTTTTTGAGCCGCTGGCACAGGGCCTGTCAACATGATGGTTGGCTCAGTACCGGTCAACGCACAGCTGACAATACGAGCGCGAGGAGTCAACTGGCTTTTTTTCGCAGCTGTATCGTTACCGATCAAGACCAATGACGCACCGTCTACGATGCCCGATGAATTACCGGCCGTGTGCAGGTAGTTGATGTTTTCAACGTGAGGGTATTTGAACTTGGCAAAGTCCGCATGACCAAAGTCTCCAAACATTTGAAACGCAGGCTTTAACTTAGCCAAGCCTTCCAAGCTAGTCGATGGACGCACCAATTCGTCTTTTTGAGAAATCACAACTCCGTTGAAATCGGTCACCGGAACGACTGAGTTGTTGAAATAGCCTTGTTCCCATGCGTTCGCAGCACGTTGTTGGCTTTGCACCGCATACGCGTCAAGCTCTTCACGGCTGAGGCCGTCCAAGGTCGCCACCAAGTCAGCACCAATGCCTTGTGAGACCACGTAGCTGTTCATTGCAACCCATGGGTCGCCTGCCGCAGCGCCACTTGCGCCAATACCTAAGCGAGACATGGATTCAACGCCACCCGCCAAAACCAAATCTTCAAAACCAGCCAAGACTTTCGCAGCGGCATTGTTGACCGCATCCAACGCACCCGCGCAGTAACGGTGCAACTGGGCACCTGTCGTGTTTTCTGCCCAACCTGAATAGACTAATGCCGTTTTCGCAATATTTTGCCCTTGTTCGTCCACGGGCTCACCCGTCGCAAGAATCAAGTCTTCGACCAATGACTTATCCAGATCGTTTCTCGACTCAACGGCGTCTAATAAGTTTTTAACCAAATCAACGGGCTTCACTTCATACAGCTCACCGCCAGGCTTGCCTTTACCGCGAGGAGTACGAATTGCATCAAAAATATACGCTTGGGTGCTCATTAAAAATACCTACACTGTTTTTTATTGTACGTTTGAAGTGTCAAATCAACGCTAAACAATTGATTTAACAACGGTGTCTAATCTCTACTTAGAGTACGTGAGAAACACAACAACACCAATATCAAAAGGCATCATCGAACTGACAAAAATAAACAACATCCCATGTAAACTCTGCATGCTAAAGAATGAATCATGCACAAAATCGATCACATCATAACATCAATGGCTTGCCTAAGCAGGGACTGATCTCATGTGCAGTGTCAATCCGATTGATTCGCAGTTTTGAGTTGTTCGAAGCAGGCGTTGAGGGTTTTTTCGAGTTTCTTTTTGGTGAGCGTGGTGGCGACTTGCATTTGCTCGCGGTCGGTCCAGATGACTTGTTCGATGCCGTCCAACGCTTCAAATACTTTGTCTAAGCCCTCAAACGCATCGCCCAGTTCGGACTCGGCGCCTTCGTCGACCCAAACCTCGTAGTAGCCTTTGGTTGCGGTCAAAATCTCCGCATCGCCTAGCCAGTCGGTTTTTTTCTTGCGACCTTCGAC
>JBCDEX010000132.1:0-4970 GCA_039178995.1 Pseudomonadota bacterium
ATCCACATCCTTATCTTGAAACCACCTTGCATTTGGTACATTACGTATTACTACTTCACCTACGTAATAGATTAACTGATCAATCCAGTCTAACGACTCATAGCTCAAGGCTTGCGTCGACTCATCTACGTCCAACCAAAATCCCAAATACCACACCCATTCGGGCACGCGAGCTTCATCAGTGTAGCCATTAGGCAATGATTCAATGGATAAATTCGTTTTAACGATATCCCACGCACGGTCTAATGATTCGGGCGTGTAATCCAGCGTACTCTCACCATACTCTGAATTGATCGCGTCAACGAATCGGAGCAGCTGGGTGTCACGTCGCTGCATGAACCGCTCAAAAAATCCTTCGTGATTCTCTTTGGTGAGCTCTTTTGTTGGCCTCGCAGCATCGGCAAATACCTTGTCCATAACATCTCCTGCTTAATAGAAACCCATTATAGCGTAATCATGGTGTATGTATGACCACTTTAATTTTCGGCTTTTGCTTTTTCAAATACTCCAACAGCGCTTTTGATGGCCCCAGCGACACTTTACCTTTTGTTCCTGCTGAGCTGGGATAAAAGTGCCACTCTGCGGTGTCAATTACATTTGTTTCCATTGCCCGGACATCTTTCTCTATTTGTTTCTTAATATTCGCACTCAACGATTGACGGCCGTTCTTCACTTCTTTAAGAAGAGCTCCATCAAAATAGTCCGGAAAACGTATCAATGCATTACCTTTATCATCAAACAATTTCTCTAATTTCCCAGGGCGTTTCACACCACTGATGTATTCTTCGAGCTTTCTCCAATCCGTAAAAAACCCAAGCTCATCCATGCCTTCGACGCCTTTTGCTAACGGCACAACCTCATCCGCACCATCCAACATTTCATCAAATGATTTCAATGAATTACGCCCATTCGTTAAGAGCTTCATAAATGCAAATTCAGTAAAGCCTCGATCGATCAGCTTGAAATACAGTTCTTCATCTATTTTTTTAATTGTTTTTAAAACCACCTCATCCGCAATATCGGAAGGCAGTACTTTTTGCGCTATGTAATAGCCATCCTGAGTAATGCTGCCAACAATATTCCCAGGGATAAGTGATCGAGATCCTTTAGACGCATTGGTAATAAAACGAGACACCCACCAATCAAACTAACACCAAACTCATGATTTACAAAGATACTTTCGTCATAAATGTGATTTAAATCACATAACTAAAGATACGATTTTTAGGTGGGTGTCTTAGGTTGGTTTGCTGAACGTGGTTGATGATTATTCACGTGAAATGATTGGTCAATTCGTTGCGTATTCAATCAGTGGTAATTTGGTTGCACGTTTCTTAAATCAGTTAGTTGAACAAAGAGGAAAGCCTGATCAAATCATATGCGATAACGGAACAGAGTTTACAAGCAAGGCAATGTTTCATTGTCAACAAGATATTGGTGTGAAGCTCGGGTTTATTCAGCCAGGTAAGCCGACGCAAAATGCGTTTGTAGAAAGCTTAAATGGCAAGTTTAGAAATGAGTGTTTGAATCAAAACTGGTTTAGATCACTGGAGGAAGCTGAGGAAATTATTGATGCATGGCGGCAACATTACAATCATGAACGACCACACAGCGCATTGAATTATTTATCGCCTGTTTGCTTTGCAAATAAGGTAGCATAATACTGAGAATCTCATCCAAAAATTGGCACTAAAGATGGGGAAAGGTCACCGTCTCTGATCGTAGAAATGGAGAAGCACATACTAGAGCATGAAACTGAGGCCTATCTTTGGTTGAATACATTATGCAGTGCGATTGATTGTTCCCTTCCTCAGTTGAATGAGAGCACGGATGTTGACTCTAATTCCTTGCCGACATTAAATATTAGCTCTAAAAAGAGGTAAATACAGTCTATCGAATGTATAGAGTTTCGTGTTGATATTGAATAATATAATGAGACTCACCATGATGATCATGGTCACAATCACAACCATTCAAGGAGTACGACATGCACGACGACGCATATACAGGCACGCCATTAAACACCGAATCGGCGGATGAGAACGCGGCGTTTTTATACGATTTAACCCCTGTTGAAGTGCGCGTGTTGGCGTGTTTGGTTGAAAAGGAGCTCACCACCCAAGATCAGTACCCCTTGACTGAAAACTCGGTCAAACTCGCGTGCAATCAAAAATCCAATCGCGAACCGGTGATGAAAATTGAGACTGGTGAAGTGATTCGCACGCTCAGTCATTTGTCGGATAAAGGCTGGGTGAAAATCGACTATGGCTCGCGCGCCAATAAATACAAGCACTGCATGCGCACTCAATTGGGCGTCGACAAAGCGCAATCGGCGATTATGTCGGTGCTGTGTTTACGCGGTGCGCAAACACTGTCAGAACTTAAGACGCGAACAGAGCGCGCGTTGCAGCACGACGACGAAGCCTTTCAAACGGCGTTTGATGCGTTGTTGGCGTTGCGCACACCCTTGATTGAGCAATGTGAGCGCCAGAGCGGTCAGCGTGAAGATCGGTTCATTCAGCGTGCGTTTGAGCAACAGATTGCGATGGCCTCCTCTGCGAGCACCACCAATGCAGTGCTCGAAGTGAGCAATTTAGACGGCGATCGATTAGAGGCATTGGAAGCGAAAGTCGAAGACTTGTTAGCCCGTGTGACCGAGTTAGAGTCGTCTCAATAAGACAGAGATCAAACGACTACTGTGTCATCGTTTCCACAATGCAGGCCAGTTAATATTACCTTGTCGAATTAGGCGGCTTTGATCCGCTAACCAAAGATTGTCAATCGATCGATTGTAGTTCAAATACAACCTCCCGTTGGTGATTTTCCAGTGCAGAAGATCGCCTGCGGACAGTTTATTTTTTCCGGCAGCCCATGCACAGTAACCGCCGTATTGTGGTGCGTATCGAGTTAGGTTGGCTTTAAACTTCGATAAATTGGCTTGGCTGGAAAACAATCATTGCGCACCTTGGTATGACACTGAAAATTTCTTAAGACCTTCACTGGCTTGTTGACCGTGAAGTACGCGACAGTGTCGTAGCTGTTCAATGCGTGATCTTTAAAATGGCTGGTATAGATTGGGCTTGCCGCATTAGAGAAGGCAGGTAATAGCGATAAGATAGACAGTGCGATGAGTAATAAACGATTCAGTTGAGTGATCATAAAATCTCTAAGTCAATAATAGACATAATGTGTTTTGTCTAAGATGTTGTTCCTCACGTTAAGTTTAATTTTGTAGGGTGGCTCTTATCTGCGAGATAAACAAAACGTATTGTCATAAGCGCTGTTTATAAGCTTTATACTGATGTATACAGGACATAATCCATTCTATCTTCTATAGTTCAGCGTATGTATTAATAGTTCATTAATCATTTATAGGTTGTATTGATTATGTTTAAACTGATTTCTTCCGTTGCCATTTTGTTGATGCTGATTTTCACGCTGATACTGTCTTCCCCACTCAGAGCCGATGTTCATGACCCTGTTGTATTGATCGCAGGTACTGGCGCTGATGTGGGTGCAATGATGCCGCTCGCACGGCATTTACGTCACAAGAGACGCACCGTTCATATTGTCGATTTAGTGGATAAAGGTTTCGCCAGAACCGATGTGTCTGTGGCCAAAATTTCAGCATTTATTGATCGCGTGTTGGCGTCGGAAGGTGTGACAGAAGTCGACGTATTAGGTTGGTCACAAGGCGCCCACATTGCTCGTCGTTATTTGCAAACGCATGGGACAGATAAAGTAGATACCCTCGTGATGCTCGGCTCACCGACGTATGAGTGGCAGTGGATGACGTATTTGTATGGATTTACCAAGGGCCATTGCTTGACGCTGGGCAATTGTACAGATCAACATTCGGGGTCACAGGTATTGCAAGAAATGAACGGTGGGTTGGACATGCCATACGGCGTTAAGGTGGTGAATGTGTGGACAGACTTTGATTTCATCGTGACGCCTCCGGGTCACGTGTCAAAATTACGCGATGGCAATACAGGGTCTCAATACTCGATTCAAAGTGTGTGTCCTGCACGTTGGGTTGGGCATTTTGGGCTGGTGAATGACCGCATTGCACATCGTATTGCAGACACGGCACTGCGTAACCAGCATCCACGCTGGTGGTGGGATTGTTTTTCATTTTCACACATTTTCTAATGCTGTGATGTGAGCATAAAAAAGGAGCATGGTGCTCCTTTTTTATGCTATTTGGTTACGTTATGAGGCCGCTTTATAAAAAGTTTAAGCGTTTGATTTTTATTCAAAACCACCGCACAATGAAAGAACTAAGACACGCAGCGTATCGCGAGGATCGTGAGCGCTTGTGGTTGAATGACGCGTTAATACGCAACATATAAGTGGTTAGCGCACCTTATCAATTGAGAGGAGATAGTAATGGGTTTATTTGATTTTGTATCAGGCATAGGCAAAAAAGTGTTTGGTGATGATGACGCTGAAGCAGGTGAAAAATTAAAACAACACATTGAGTCGGATAATCCAGGCATATCCGGTTTGTCTGTTAATGTAGAGAATGAAGTCGCTACTTTGGGCGGTCAAGCGGATTCACGTACAGCGTTTGAAAAAGCGGTTTTAATTGCAGGCAACACCTTAGGGATCAACAGCGTTCAAGCCAATGAATTGGTGTATCCAGAGGAAGCACCTGTGGCGCAAACCGAGGCAGCAGCCCCTGGGCCAACCGTTGAGTATTATGAAATACAAAAAGGAGATACTTTGTGGGCGATCGCCACTAATTTTTATGGTGACGGCAATAAGTATCAAAAGATTTTTGAAGACAATAAGGAAGTCATTATCGATCCTGATAAAATTTTCCCTGGGCAGAAGATTCGCATTGTGAAGTAAGCAATTGATGAATAAAAAAACCGTGCTTATAGCGCGGTTTTTTTATGCCCTATATGTTTTTTTTGAGTATTTAAATATAGCACCACATTAACGTGTTTTTTTAATCATTGATAAAA
>JBCDEX010000133.1:0-4953 GCA_039178995.1 Pseudomonadota bacterium
AAACTCCGCCAGTAACTCATCAATCATCATCGGGTTGGGTTTTGAAGCCGTCTCATCAGCACAGCGTGTCGCATCAAAATACCGATGCATGTCCATTTGATCAAGCACACGATTCAAGCCTTGGCGGCTTTTCCCAGTGGCAATAGCCAAAGAGTGCCCGCTCTCACGCAACTGCTCCAACGTCTCTTCCACGCTTGGAAACAACTGGCATGGCTGTTTTTCCGCCTCAAGAAAAAACTGCTTATACAGTTCAATACACTGCAGCCGTTCGGCTTTGTCCAGATAAGGGTACAAGCGCTCCACCGCTTCAGGCAACCCCAGCCCAATAACCTGCTTCGCATGCTCTTCGTCCACATCCCATTGTTCCAATTCTTGCCCGGCTTTCACTAAGCACTCAGCAATGCGGTCCGCTGAGTCCATTAACGTGCCGTCCCAGTCTAATATGATTAACATAATGCATCACTTATTTGATAGTTAATAAAAGAGCACCCAACCGCGCCTTATTGAGGCGTCAGTCGGTCCATAATTGATGTAAAGTTGCTCGGTACAGGCGCTTCCACGTAAAGCGTCGACGCGTCTTTCATCGGAATTTTCAATGCCTTTGCGTGCAAACACAAGCGACGCACACCGCGTGTTTTCCAATACGCCAACTGATCGTCGTGGGCGTACTTTTCATCGCCCAACAGCGCATGCCCCTGCGACAAGGCATGCACACGGATTTGATGCGTGCGCCCTGTGTGCGGGCGCGCTTCCACTAACGTTGCCTGAGCGTATCGCGTCACCGGTTTAAAGAAGGTCAACGACTCCTTACCATGTTTAGCGATTTTCACACGCCGCTCGCCGCTTTTTGTTTCTGTGCGCAATAACGGTGCATCTACTTTAACCGCTTCCTTCCACGGTCCATTGACCAACGCCCAATAGGTCTTTTTAATCCGCCCTGCTCTCAATTGTGCGTGTAAATGGCGCAGCATACTGCGTTTTTTGCTCACCATTAAGCAGCCTGAAGTCTCTTTATCGATGCGATGCACCAACTCCCAATTTTGCGAATAGGGATAAGTTTGACGCACCGCTTCAATGAAACCCAAACGAACGCCGCTGCCACCATGCACGGCAATGCCTGACGGCTTGTTAAACACAATGAGTCCATCGTCCTCATACAGACACGCGGCCTTAATGTCGTGCTGTAAGCCTTTTGCCGCAACGGCAGGTTGAGACGGATCCGCCAAAGTCATAGGCGGCAAGCGAATGTCGTCGTTGAGATTCAGGCGTTGATTCGGCTTACAGCGCTTCTTATTCACCCGAATTTCACCTTTTCGCAACAGCTTATACAGATAGGTACGTGGCAAGCCCTTCAATTCACGCACTAAGAAGTTATCCAACCGCTGATCAACAAAATCCTGCTCGACGATGATATGTGTGACCTGAGTATGCTGCATCTGAGTTGAAAGAAGCCCGTGCTGAGTATTTTAATGTAATTTTAATAAGGTTTACAAACGGCTTACAGTGTTGTTATAGTAGCTGTTGGTGATTTATAGCTCTTAATAAGAGATAGCGTCTGAGCATTGAATGTGGCTAGTGTATATTATATTTAAAATGCTTTACAGCTCAGAATTAAGTCCGACAAGACAGACATTAACAATCGAAAACGGCGACACAACGTAGCAATTAAGACGCGCGCCTCAGGTGACGATTTAGGAAGCACTAAACCTAAATGAGATACCGATTGATTGACAATTTTATTTATAGATATTGATTATTGGCAAGAGACCAATACAGAGACAGAGTTTGCACCGGATACTGAACACCTCAATACGATGTTGACGTGGATAAACAAACAGTTTGGTGACATGAACCATTAGATGAACACACTGAAGTAACTGCAACGGACAATTAAGACATTCGTTAAGCGCACTAAGGAAAGTAAAGACACTGATTGCATGCAACGAAACCGCATGCCCTTCAGGCCTAACGACTTAAAATACAAGCAATACACGCTTTAATACAGCGTATTCATTGCTCAGTGAGTCCACACGCAGGTTAACCAGATAAAGACCTATTCGCTGCGTCACAGAACAGCGTGCTATGTACAATATAGCGAAGCGTACTTTAAACAACTCATCGTTCTGCTCTCCCCTCTTGAACTCATGCCAGTGATCCACACAGTGGAGACAAACTGATGAAACGCATTTTGATTAACGCGATGCAAGAAGAAGAGCTACGCGTTGCTCTGGTTGATGGGCAAAAACTATACGATTTAGACATCGAAGACCGCCTGCACCAACAAAAGAAATCCAATATATACAAAGCCAAAATCACCCGTGTTGAGCCCAGTTTAGAAGCGGCGTTCGTCAACTTTGGCTCTGAACGTCACGGATTCTTACCCTTAAAAGACATCTCAAAAGAATACTTTAAGACCAACCCAGGTAAAATGGAACGCGGGATGAAGATTCGCGACCTCGTCAAAGAAGGTCAAGAAATCATCGTTCAGGTCGAAAAAGAAGAGCGTGGTAACAAAGGGGCTGCTCTCTCAACCTTCATCAGCCTCGCGGGACGCTATTTGGTACTCATGCCAAACAACCCACGCGCAGGTGGCATCTCCCGTCGCATTGAAGACGAAGACCGTCGCAACTTAAAAGCCATTCTAGATCAAATGCACATCCCTAAAGGCATGGGCATCATCATCCGCACCGCTGGCATCGGTCGCTCTCTTGAAGAACTTCAATGGGATCTCGACTACTTACTGCAGCTGTGGGAAGCCGTCAGCAGCGCCAGTGAAGAGAAAGCCGCGCCTTTCCTTATTTACGCTGAAAGCAACACACTGATCAGAGCCATTCGTGATTATCTTCGCGACGACATCTCAGAAGTGCTGATCGACAACCCAGCGGCACATAAAGAAGCCATTGAGTTTGTACGCACTGTGATGCCGCAGTTTGAATCACGCATCAAACTGGCCGAGTCTCAATCTGGCATTTCGTTGTTCCAGCGCTATCAAATCGAAAGCCAAATCGAAACCGCATTTGGTCATGAAGTGCACTTGCCATCCGGCGGCTCCATCGTCATTGACCCAACGGAAGCCCTCGTGTCGATCGACGTTAACTCGGCGCGCGCCACAAAAGGCACAGACATCGAAGAAACCGCGTACAATACCAATTTAGAAGCCGCCGACGAAGTGGCCCGACAATTGCGCTTGCGTGACATGGGCGGTTTGGTCGTGATCGACTTCATCGACATGCACAGCAACCAAAATCAGCGCAAAGTAGAAGAACGGCTGAACAAGAGCTTAAAAATTGATCGCGCACGCGTTCAAGTGGGTCGCATTTCAAAATTTGGTCTATTGGAAATGTCTCGCCAACGTTTGCGTCCATCGCTCAAAGAAACCACCAGTGCCGTTTGCCCACGATGTAAAGGACAAGGCACGATCCGTAATGTGAAGTCATTGGCTCTGTCTATTTTAAGATTGGTCAAAGAAGAAGCATTGAAAGGCAACAGCGCAGAAATCAGAGCCATCGTTCCGATTCCAATTGCGACGTTCCTATTGAATGAAAAACGTGATGAATTGGCAGCGGTTGAGCAATCGCAAAACACCCGCATTTTGATCATTGCCGACACGCTATTAGAAACGCCTAATTACAGCATCGAGCGCATCAAGGCCGCCGACGCAAAAAGCAAGCCAACGCAAGTCAGTTACAACATTGAAACATCTGAGCTGCCTAACCGCGTACAGGTTTTCGAAGACAGCCGCGCTGAAAACAAAATGGTCGCGCACCAAACACCTGCGGTGAAAAACTTCAACCCGAAGACACCTGCCCCCGCACCCGCTCCGAGCGCGGCAAAAGAAACCACCACCAAACCTGGATTGTTTAAACGATTCATGTCATCACTGGGATTTGGCGCAAACGAACCTGAGCCAACAAAGAAGAAACAAACAAAAGACCAATCGTCACAGAATCGTAACCGCAATCAAAAGCCTTCGTCATCCAAAAAACGCCGTAACGGAGATAAGCAACACAACAACAAAAATCGCAATCATAAAGGACAGCAAAACAACAACGCGGACAAGCAAAGCGACCAACAGAAAAAAGACAACAGTCAACACAAGAAAGGCAATGGCGCTCAAAAAGAGCAAGCTCAAGGAAATCAAGAGCGAAACCAAAAAAAGAACAACGACAAACCATCGAACCGTAACAACAAAAACAAGAACCGTAACCGAAATCGTAATAACAAGCAGCAGGCAAAGGAGTCAACCTCCGACAAAGATGGTCAAACCAATCGCAAACAAGCAAATCAAAGCGCCAACAAAAAACCGAAGCTGCATCAGCACAGCGTGGTTCAACCGATCATGGCCGACGAAGTCTCTAAAATGACCGTCAGTCATCCTGATGCGGACAGCACGCCAACGATAGACAACCGCAAACCGGCACGAAATCGTAACGCAGACAAGCAATTATCGACAGACGCGGCGTATCAACCTGCGACTGAGAGCATCGCAAAACCGAACGACAAAAAAAGTTCGGATGCTGCGGACACACCTAAACAAACCGAAGCCAATACAAGTCAAACAGAGACTACCGCAGATGTGACGAAAGGCAGCTCGCCTGCGAAAAAATCAGCGGCTAAAAAAGCACCTGCGCCAAAACCAGTGCAGCCGCCAGAACCGGCCAAACTAAAAGTGATTGCGCGCACACTGGGACGCCCAAATAACGATCCACGTGAAAACCCAAACAAAGGCATCGCTGACATTCCTGTGCTCTCAAACATTTGGACACCAGCCGATAAAGCGCCTTTAGTCATCCCTTCCCCTACGCGAGAACAGCCGCCAAGAGCGATCAATGACCCACGAATATAAGCTGCTAACGTCTATTTCATAGAAAGCGAAAAGGGGTTATTATGTTGATAGAGAAATATAATAACCCTTGCTATCAAGGTCATAGATTACTGCACTTACCGTGAGTT
>JBCDEX010000134.1:0-4949 GCA_039178995.1 Pseudomonadota bacterium
CTTGTGCATTCGTACCAGCGGTGAGCATCGAATCAGTAATTTTTTATTGCTTCAATTGGCGTATTCCGAGTTGTATTTTACCGATATATTGTGGCCTGATTTCAGCGAGCAAGATTTAAACGATGCCATCAAAGCTTACTCTCTGAGGCAGCGACGTTTTGGACGGCGCGACGCATTTTAACCAAGGTTTTTGAGAATTTATATGTTATTGCCTAGAGTATTAACGGCCATTGTCTTAGTGGCGGTATTGTTAGCGACATTAACGTTTGCTACGGTGAATGTGTTTGTGAGCTTGAGCTTTGTGTTGGCCATACTCGCGTTTTGGGAGTGGGCTAATTTATCAGGATTAAAAACCCAATTTAATAAAGTTACGTACGTTTTTTTGGGCATGTTGTGTTTGGTTGATGTGTTTGCGCTCATAAACTACTTGCCGTTTGTCGATTTTTCGAGAGTCTCAAATGTGTATCTCGCCGTGTTAAATCAAGAGTCGGCTACTGACTTCTTATTTAACCTGTTTCGTTTTTCAACGGTGGTGTGGGGCTTTATTTTTCTATGGGTTGTCTCGTACCCTCGAAGTACCCCTCTTTGGCAAGCAACATGGGTTCGTTTGTTGCTCGGTGGACTTGTGATCATCCCGTTCATCGCGAGTTTAATTTATTTGTTTAGGCTGACAGACGGTCCTCAACTGTTGATGTATTTGATCGCTTTGGTTGCGATTGCCGACAGTGGCGCTTACGTCTTCGGTCGATTGTTTGGTAAGCACAAATTACTGGAAGCGGTGAGTCCAGGGAAAACATGGCAAGGATTTTTCGGTGGTTTATTTTCCGCTGTGGCGTTTAGTACAATCGTATTGTCGTTTGGATTCAGTGCCTCATTGACGCCATCTCAATTCTTGATCATGTCAGTGATCTTGTCGTTAGTGAGTGTCTTAGGTGATCTGTTTGAAAGCATGTTAAAACGCCACAGAGGAATTAAGGACAGTTCAAATATACTGCCGGGACACGGCGGCATTTTAGATCGTATTGACAGTCATGTTGTCGCGTTGCCGATTTTCTGTGTGTTGTATTTGTCGTGGATGTGAGCAAATTCTTCTTTAATTAATCTGGGTGTCATGAATGTCTCAACGTGTCAGCATATTAGGTGCTACAGGATCGATTGGTCAGAGCACATTGGGTGTGATTGCCTTACACCCAGATGATTTTGAGGTGTTTGCGTTGACCGCAAACGTTAATGTGGATGCCTTGTTTGAACTGTGTCTTAAGTGGAAGCCAATCTATGCGGTACTAAAAGATGCCGACGCGGCGAGTCTTTTGTCAGAGCGTTTGAGTCACAGTGATTTGGACACGCAGCTGCTCGTTGGTGAAGACGGTTTGTGTCAGGTGGCATCGGACTCACGTGTCGATGTGGTGGTTGCTGCGATTGTGGGTGCGGCTGGGTTGAAATCAAGTTTTGCGGCGGCCGAATCAAGCAAGAAAATTTTATTGGCCAATAAAGAATCTTTGGTGATGTCGGGGCACTTGTTCATGCAAGCGGTGCGAGACAATCAGGCGACTTTATTGCCCATCGACAGTGAGCACAATGCAATCTTTCAAAGCTTGCCATTAACCTATGAATGCGGTCAGCCTACCCAATCGGTCTCAAAAATACTGTTAACGGCCTCGGGCGGTCCTTTTTTACATAGAGACTTGGCGACGTTCGATGCAATTACGCCGGAGGATGCATGCGCTCATCCAAACTGGACCATGGGCAAGAAAATTTCGGTTGATTCGGCCACCATGATGAACAAAGGGTTGGAATTCATTGAGGCATGCTTTTTGTTTGCGTGCGATGCGGCTCATATTGAGGTTATCATTCACCCCCAAAGTATTGTGCACTCGATGGTGGCGTATGTTGATGGCTCTGTCTTGGCTCAAATGGGACAGCCGGACATGTCGATTCCCATCGCACATGCACTTGCTTGGCCTCAGCGGTTTGATTCGGGTGTGGCGTCATTGGATTTTATGAAGCTGGCCGATTTGAGTTTTGAAGCCGTGGATGTGGAACGCTTTCCATGTTTGCAATTGGCGATTGATGCATTGTCACAGGGGCAATCGGCATGTATTGCCTTGAATGCAGCGAATGAAGTGGCGGTAGATGCTTTCTTACGTCGTGAGATTCAATTTTTGGACATCGCGACGATTGTGCGCCATGTGCTAGCGAATGTCGATTCACCTGAGCCGACGTGTATTGATGATATCATTCGCATTGATGAGCTCGCACGTAAGAGCGCTCAGCAGGCATTACGCGCATCATGAACACCTTCGTTAAATAATCACAGCCTACGAATATGGATTTATTGAACACACTCTTTTTTACACTGTTGGCATTAGGTGTATTGGTCACAATACACGAATTGGGGCATTTCCTTGTGGCGCGTTGGTGTGGCGTGAAGGTCCTGCATTTCTCGGTCGGTTTTGGCAAGCCATTGTTTTCATGGGTTGATAAAGTCGGCACTCAATACAGTGTGTCAATGATCCCCTTAGGTGGTTATGTGAAAATGTTAGATGAGCGTGGCGGGGCTGTTGATGCAGCGGAGCGTCATCAAGCGTTTAATACACAGCCTCTCAAGCAGCGAATGGCCATTGTCAGCGCGGGTCCCATTGCAAACTTTTTACTGGCTTGGCTGTTGTTTTATGTGTTGTTTTTGGGCGGTATGACAGAGCATAAGGCCTTGATTAAAAAGGTCTCTGAAGGCTCTGTTGCGCATGCCCAAGGAATGATTAATGGAGAAGAGATCGTCTCTATTAACGGTGAGGCCGTAGCATCTCGACAAGCCTTGTCTCGCAAATTAATGGATTTTTACGGTCAGCCAGCAGCGCCCATTACACTAGGAACGCGGGCGTCTAACGATCAAGTACGTGACTATGCCATGACCTTAGATTGGCGCTCAAGTGCGTCGAAATCGCCGTTGGAATTGCTCGGCATTGAGTTGTTTCGTCCTAAGGTGAGCACGCAATTACTTAAAGTGTTGCACGCCTCTCCTGCGTCATCTGCTGGCTTGAAAGAAGGCGACCGGTTACTGCGTGTGAACGATCAAGAGATTGCGGAGTGGGATGGCTGGGCACGTCACTTTCGTGCTTCTCCGGATCAAAGCTTGCGTGTTGAGTTTGAGCGTGAGGGAGTATTGATGGCCGTCAATTTGACGCCGAAAGCGACGAATGTGAATGGTGAGCGTGTTGGGCAAGTGGGCGTTGTGCCAGTACTTGAGGCGTGGCCTGACGATGTTCTAGTACGTCGAGATTACTCATGGTTTGATGCGTGGCGTCCCGCCATTTTTGAGGTGCGGGATAAATCGCTGTTCACCTTGAGCATAATTAAAAAAATGCTCACAGGTCATGTGTCGGTAAAGGAAGTCGGCGGTCCTGTCGCGATTGCCCAGCAGGCGAGCATGTCGTCGAAGCTCGGGTGGCGGGCGTATATTAGCTTGCTTGCGTTGTTGAGTATCAGTCTTGGCGTGCTGAATTTACTGCCGATTCCTGTCTTGGACGGAGGTCATTTGATGTTTTATGTAATTGAAGGGATACGCGGTAAAGCCCTGTCTGAGCGGGCTCAAACGATTGCATTCCAAGTGGGTGGGGTGCTGGTATTGAGTTTCATGTTGTTTGCAATAGTCAATGATATTGCGCGATTATAAGGGTACAATGTAGGGCTGTGATTTAACCCAATAATATAAAATTGTTAAGGATTGTGAAAATGGTTGCGATGATAAAGAGCCTGTTTGTCTTAGCTAGAGTGATATTGTTCGTCGGATTGTCGATGTGTTCTGCTGTGTTGCATGCGGAACAATTTAACATCAAAGACGTTCAGGTTGACGGCTTGATCAGCCTATCGGAAGGGTTTGTTGTGAATAGCTTGCCTGTGCGCATTGGTCAAACGATCAACGATGACGACTTTAACGTTATTATTCAAAAGCTATACGAAACGGGTTATTTTGCGGATATTAAGCTGAGCAAAGCGGCAGGCGACGTGCTCGTGATTAAGGTTCAAGAGCGTCCAACGATTAAGTCGTTGTCTATTAAAGGCAACAAAGCACTTAAAACCGACCCCTTATTGGCGGGGTTATCGGCTGCGGGTTTAGCGGAAAACAAACCGTACAATCCATCTATTTTAGGCAGCCTTAAAAAAGAAATTGAACGTCAATACGTATCTATGGGCATGCGTGGCTCTCAAGTTCAAACCAAGGTAACACCCATCAAACGGCGAAATGCTGTGAACGTTGTGATTCAGGTTAAAGAAGCAAAAGCGGCAAAAATTAGACGCATTGCAATTTCAGGCAATCGAGCGTTTTCTGATTCAAAATTAAAAGGCCTGATGAGTTTAAGAGACTCTAAAGGGTTGGCGTTTTGGTCAAAGAAAAACCGCTACTTAAAACAGCAGTTAAGCGCCGACTTAGATCGAATTGAAACCTTTTATCGAAACAATGGGTATTTGAAATTTGCAGTTGAATCTGCCCAAGTCAATGTGGATAAAAACAGCGGCGGCGTGATCATCGACCTTGCGATACGAGAAGGCAACGCATATCGAATTAATGATTTGAAATTTTTGAGTCAAGAAATTGAAGACACGCGTGAAATTGATCAAAAACTGAGCGAGTTAAGAGGGCGTATCTATTCTAAGAAGCAAATTACAGAGCTTGAGCGAGTGATTAAAGGCATGCTGGGCAAACAAGGGTTTGCGTTTGCGCGCGTAAAAGGCGTTCCAAAATTCCGAGAAGCTCAGAACAAAGTTGATGTGATTTTTGCGCTTGAAAAAGGCAAGCGCAGTTATGTGCGCCGAATCAATTTTACGGGTAATACCAAAACACAAGACGATGTACTTCGACGTGAAATGCGTCAGCTTGAAAGTGCGCCAGCCAATACCGCGTTAATAGAGCAGTCGCGTTTGCGTTTGATGCGTTTAGGCTTTTTTAA
>JBCDEX010000135.1:0-4942 GCA_039178995.1 Pseudomonadota bacterium
AAAAACGTGGTTAGCGCATCGTTCACCAACTCTGACTGAATGTTTGGGTAATGCACATTCACAATCGACTTTAAGGTTTCACGATCTGGGAATTTGATGTAATGGAAAAAGCAGCGGCGCAAGAAAGCATCCGGTAACTCTTTTTCATTGTTACTGGTGATGATAATGATCGGGCGTGTTTTCGCCTTGATGGTCTCACCTGTTTCGTAGACAAAAAACTCCATCTTATCCAATTCAACCAGCAAATCATTTGGAAACTCAATATCGGCTTTATCTATTTCGTCAATCAACAACACCACCCGCTCGTCTGCGGTGAACGCTTCCCATAGCTTGCCTTTGATGATGTAGTTGCTGACGTCGTGTACTTTCTCATCGCCCAACTGCGAATCTCGCAAGCGCGACACCGCATCGTATTCGTACAAGCCTTGTTGGGCTTTTGTCGACGATTTAATGTGCCACTGAATCAGCTTTGTGCCGTACTCTTTGGCAATCTCTTCCGCCAGCATGGTTTTACCCGTGCCTGGCTCGCCTTTAATCAACAATGGCTTCTCAAGCGCCACCGCTGCGTTCACTGATAACTGTAAGTCGTCTGTTGCAATGTATCGATCCGTACCTTTGAATCCCACAATTCACTCCTTTCAAGGTTTGCTATGCTAACATTCTCGCTGATTCCACAGCGTACTGAAATGACCGAACTGTATTAACGGTTGTCACAAACAGTCATAAACACTCGCCTAACACACTCAGGCAGCGGGTGAACGCCCACGTTTGGATGGAAAAAACACCGTTTTAACAAACACCAAGAAGCCAATAAGCGACACCGCTGCAACCCACTGCAACAACCAGCTCAAGGCGTTCAACCATTCAC
Organism: Pseudomonadota bacterium; assembly: GCA_039178995.1. Lineage (GTDB taxonomy): Bacteria > Pseudomonadota > Gammaproteobacteria > Pseudomonadales > JBCDEX01 > JBCDEX01. Next base: position 869 of record JBCDEX010000135.1, read on the forward strand.
CGCTTCTAAGCACAAAGGCATCAATCAAGGCGACCATCAGAGCCGGCGCCTGCCACGTCACGTCTTCTTGATGCATGGTGTACGGCACGCACATAATCACCGCTGCCAGCACCATTAAAAACACCACCAATTTCCTAGGCAAAACCCACAGCCAAAACAGCTGGGCAAACACAATCACCACCGCACATCCGATGTAGACATTCCAGGCCAGGTTAAAATAATCAGCTTCCACACGATCTCTCTTTTTATTGATAACGCCATTGAAGCGCTATTGATTAATAGCGTGCACGACCCACATCACTCAAGCCACACACTACACGACCCATGTAATCACATGGGTTTCTAATTCATCGTCTGACACATCGCGCTCAGAACACACTCGATTGGCAACGCTGATGCCAGCGTATATCACACTGTGCGCATCGTTTGACATCAATGGGTGCCAATCGGCCAGTGGCTTGTTTTCCGACAACAAACGATATCCGCAAGTTGACGGCAGCCAATGAAACTCAGACACCTTATCTCGAGTTAATTTAATACAGTTCGGTACGTTTATAAAGCGATTTGTGTAATCCGAACAGCGCCCCGTTGCTCGATTTAAATAGCCACACGCCACATCGGTGTAATACACATCGCCTGCGTGTTCCTCGTCTTCCAGTTTCACCAAGCAGCAACGCCCACAGCCATCGCAAATCGACTCCCACTGCACATCGCTCATCGCATCCAGTGGGGTCTGTTTCCAAAACTCATCTCTCATAGTTCACAGTGGCAATTTGGTGTTTTTTAGCGCCAACGACCGCATGTCTTCATCTTGCCCCGGCGGCATTTGTAGATAAAAACCCATCTCTTGAATACTCTCTTTGACCTGAGCCGCACTCAAATTGGCCAACTGCTTGTCGTCATCCAACACCAGCAGCAACGCCTTGTCTGCACGCCCAAACCGTGACATCAACGCCTCAGGGACGTCTCGCAACTCGTCTTGCGACGTAGCGCGTCGCTCCACATACAAGTACATGCCCTCATGGCGCGCACTGCGATACACCTGACAAATCATCCCCGTCCTCGCATTGGCGCAGCTGCAACCGCGTACGTGATCATCGTCGTCATACGTCCACGCTCTCGACACTATTTGACTCAGTCATCAACCGCTGCATCCACTCGATCACCCGAGGCCCTACCAATTGGGTTTTCCACGCAGGCCAATCAACGGGAACAACGTAGACAAAATCATCGCCCTGATCGGCGTGTAAATTCGACATGAACTCGTCTTTTGACAACAACAACTGCCCCGACATCGACAAATCGTTCGACATCTCTTCCACACACGCTTTCCAGTTCAATAAAGGGTGCTTTTTCGGCAAACGCGTTTTCATTGGCAAGCGCTGCGCCCACTGCGCTTCCGGTGTATTCAACGCCTCTGTTATCGTGTGTTCAATGTGCTTGCTCAGCGATTGAGTCTTTTTATTACTGTGTAAAAAGTCACGCAAGCCATCGTCCACCGCATTTCCCGTGCGCTCGACAATCGCCAGCATACTCTTGTCGTCCAACAACCACGAGCGCGGAATATTCTTCTTACGCGTGGTGCGCTCGCGCCACGCCAGTAACGACAACAACACATGCTGCTGTTTGTGTGATAAAAAGCACGCTGACTTGATTTTCTTAATGTAATCGCCGCCCGAAAGGCCGTTTTCGTAACGTTGAATTAAATACGCGTTTTGCTGCACACAGTAGTCCCACTTCTGCTCAGCCACTAAACGCTCACGCAACTGCTCAAAGCAGGTAAGCAGAAACGTCACGTCTTCTTGTGCGTAATGCAACTGACTGTCGGTGAGCGGGCGTTGCAGCCAATTGGTCATGGTCGCCGCTTTTGACAGCGACACCTCCAACAACGTCTCGACCATATTGTGATAACCCATATTCCAACCAATATTACAGAACGCCAGCGCCAACTGGGTGTCCAACACATTGACTGGCATCACTCCCAAGCAGTGGTGAAACACCTCAAGGTCTTCCCAGCACGCGTGCATTACCTTCATCGTTTGAGGATCTTGTAAAATAGCGCACAGCGGCTGCCACGCATCAATGGTCAACGGATCCACCAAATACACGGTATCTGACGTGCCCAGCTGAAATAAGCCCGCTGATGGGTAAAAGGTTTTACGACGTACAAACTCGGTGTCCACCGCGATCACGTCCACGTCGGCCAACGCCTCACACATGACGAGCAACTGCTGATTGTCAGACACATAGTGAATGTCGTGCACGGATAACCTTTCGCGCGAGATCCGCGCCTTGTTAGAAATAAAAAATTATTATACATTAGAAGACGCTCAAACATGAGCGAATTAAAAAATAATCAAGTAAGACACTCACTTAACGCATAAGGATAACAGCATGACAGTCGCTAAAGTCACGGAAATCATCGCCTCATCGCCCACCAGCTTCGAAGACGCTATCGAACGCGGCATTGCACGCGCAGACCGCACGGTGAAAGGTATCAAAGGCGCTTGGGTCAAAGATCAAGATGTGGTCGTTAAAGACGGCAAAGTCACCGAATACCGCGTGAACTTAAAGTTCACGTTCGTATTAAACGACTAATCGCTTGAATTTTAAAAACATAAATTAATAAATAGCATTCGGAGAGTCATTATGTCCATCGCAAAAATCACAGAAGTCATCTCATCGTCACCCAGTAGCTTTGAAGAGGCCATTGCCAACGGCATTGAACGCGCTAACAAAACCATTAAAGGCATTCAAGGCGCATGGGTCAAAGATCAACAAGTATTGGTCGACAACGGCAAAGTCACCGAATACCGCGTGACTATTAAAATCACCTTCATTATCAACGATTAAGCGCCCGCGCTTGCCTCACATTCACAGCGTGTCGTCCTCGGCACGCTGTGATGCTATTTCTTGCCTAGCAGGCGATCCTCACCCACAGCCAACATCACAGTAACTCTGGCAGCCCTACGGCTCAACCACTGAACAACCCTATCTACATATCAACAGCTAATCGACGGCTTTATTTGGCTATTTTAATGCGCACGTCTTGCGCTTGAGCACAAACTTAGCTAGAGTGTGGCGCTTGCTGGTGAGGTGTCTGAGTGGTTGAAAGAGCACGCTTGGAAAGCGTGTGTGCGTTCATAGCGTACCGAGGGTTCGAATCCCTCCCTCACCGCCAGTCTTCTGAACGCAAGTTTTCTCTCACGCTGACTCTATCTACCCCCTGCCTCTCTTCACTCTGACGCTTAGACTTTTGATGCCATTGATAGAGCCTGAGACGTCTGTGCCAAGGCGAGTGACGCATAAAAAGTCATTCGCAGACCCAAAAACGACAACCTAAAAAATAAGCCTTAAAAAAGACTTATTAATTCAATCCTCTGAACACACTTGAGCTCCTGAGTTGTGTTAATCATCTCAGAAAACTCTGATTATACCTGTCTCATGATAGGGGAAGAGAACAAGAACAATTTTGGGGGTTGGCAAGAGGAAATCATGCTTACTTGCAGCATGCAATGGTCAACTACATAAAATACTTTACAACAATTTATAGTCGAATGGGAAGACCATCGTCACTTTTGTCAAATCGTAGTGTATTGGTATCGGAGGGAATTGAGGAGCCGTTTGGATTAATATTTTTTTAGACGCCTCATCCAGTATCTCGGAGCCAGAACTGTGCACTACCCTGATGTTACTGAGTGTCCCGTCTTTTGAAATCGTGAATTCTAAGATGGTTATACCCTCAATACCTTGCTGCTTGGCGATGTCAGGGTACGTTTTTGCACGTTTGAGTAATGGCGCCACCTGTCGCTGAAACCCCGCTTCAAGGTCCCTTTTAACCTTCAACTTCATCTCAGAAAATCGGTTACGGTATGCTTCAGCAAGTTTATCATGAGCATTACTGATCGTGGATGATTCTACCGACAGGTTTATTTCGTGAGCTGTTTCTGGCTTGAACTCTTCTGGCTCGGGCTCTTCTGACTTGGACTCTTCTGACTTAGACTCTTCTGACTTAGACTCTTCTGACTTAGACTCTTCTGACTTAGACTCTTCTGACTTAGACTCTTCTGACTT
>JBCDEX010000136.1:0-4871 GCA_039178995.1 Pseudomonadota bacterium
ACCCAATGAAGCATCCAAGCAGTAAGCAAGGTGGATTGGTGCTGGTGTTGGTGCTGCTGGTCATTTTCCTATTGTTTTTGTTGTTGGCATTCACTTGGGATCGTTTTTTTGCGGCGTCCAAAAACACGATCACTGCCAACCAGAGCATGCAGCATTACCAAGAGATCCGCGGTGAAATGATTTATCAGCTCAATCGAGTCGTTAGAACGGCCTACGATCCAGGCGGGTCAGACGCATCAGACGCGATCAAGTTAAGAGGCAATCCTGTTACTGTGTTGAATCCAAAAAGCTTGGCAAGTGGAGAGGGGACGACATTACGTATTGATTTGCAGCGTTTGCATCACGATGACACTCCTCCTCTCGAGGATGGCATACGTCCTGTGATCTATGCGAGTTGTGAAGGTGATCTGAACACGGGTGTTGATACTGTAGGTCAAGACAATCGATGCCATCGTTTACGGCTTAAAGGCGTTGCCACGTTTGACACATTAGCCGGTGGTGCATTTATGACACAAATGATGGGGTTTGACGTTCCCAACCAATAATGCGTCAATCGTTACTTGGCGGTCTATTGGGCGGTCGTTTTTGGTTGATCGCATCAATTAAACACAATTTTAAAGTTTTGGATATAAAGGTAGGTACATTATGAATAAGATCAGCACTCAGTCAGCATTATGGCTGTCGACAAGACGAGATCGGCATACAAAGGGCTTTACCTTAGTTGAATTGATGATTGTGATTGCGATCATTGCCATTTTGGTCGCAATCGCATTGCCGTCCTACCAAACATACCAATTGCGAACCAATCGTGTGATTGCGCATGATTTGTTGTCTCAATCGGTACGGAGTTGGCAGCAAAAGTACATGGACTATAACGGATATTATGCGCCAAAATCCTACACCCAACATGCGCCCATTGTACGCTCGTTGGGTTTAGACAATACGCGCAACACCGCCAATCCGACAAGTTCGATCAATGATTCGTCAAATAGAACGCCCCTTTATTATCGCTTGCAGATTCAGGGGTGTTTGAAAGACGACCAGGGGAATCGTTCAGTCGTTAATGCAGATAACGGGTCACCTTGCCTGAGTATGGTGGCGTCTGCATTTGGGAAGCAATTGAAAGACGAGGCGTGCGCCAAAATTGAAATGGATACCTTGGGGCGACGTTTTTCTGAAGACGTTAAGAACGCGCGCAGTGACGCCGGTTCTTCGAGTTGCTGGTAGTGAATGACAAGGGTGCTGGAGTGTCATAGCGCCTTTTGCATAAATAGACTATGCTTTAGTTAGACCAGATGCTTGTTGAATGAAGGGCATTGGTTCAGATGTTAAACAATGTATGTGTATCGGGCGTGTGTTTTTTTAATGAATCGGTTAAGAGCATGCTCAAAGAATGAAGCACATGAAGAGAGGTGGATAAAACGATGAGATATGATGAATTAGCAAATGTAAATACGTCTTTTATGGTTCGTTGTGCACGGCGTTTTCATAAACGGCTTCTGTCATTCTCTTCATGGGGCAATGCAACGTCGGTATGGGTGCCCATGGTTTTGTGTGCAGCCCTATTGAGTCCACTCACGCAAGCAGATGACATTGATGTGTTTTTCCCGGATAAACGTGCTGTTTACAATCCAAACATTTTGCTGAATTTGGATACGTCCCAAAGCATGCAAATTCGTGACATTCCCTTTAAGCCTTACGATCCAGACAACCCGAATGGGACGTTAAGACCCTTTGATCCTCGCTTTCCGTACGGTCAAAGCGACGTCTTATACGATGGGGCTCCCGTAGGTGGCGATCGAGGGGATCATCGATTTAATGTGTATGGCGATTCTGCTTATGATCCAGGCCATTATTACATACAAGCCGCGGGTCATACTCCTGATAAGCCATGGTTTCACCGTATTGGTGGCATTAGAGATTCTGGTAATAAATACGTTAACCGAGACAATATGAGTATCGCGCAATGTAAAGAAGCTGCGTTTGATATGGGTGAAAATCTAGGCGCTAAAGGGTTTTATACAGGAAAATGGACATTTTTCTGGGAAGGACGTGGATGGCTTCCGTTGAGCGATTACAGTTCAGACTGGGAGGCGATTAAAAATATCACCATACTGGGGTGTGAAGCTGACACTGGGGTTACTGGGTTTCCTTTAAGGCCCAACGAAACCGGTGTTGTGAAAGACGTAACCGTACACAAGGGGTCCTACTTGGCATATTACCACCGTAAGTGGATGTCGCGCATAGAAGCCCAAGGCTTGGCTGTGTACAGTCTCATTAATGATCTGACAGCAGAAGAAGCGCCTGTCAACCTAGGGTTGATGGCTTACGCTCAGGGGATGGGAACCCTTGACCGGAACGGTGCTCGTGTCACGACACCCAGACGTAACCTAATTAACCGAGACGGTGGCTACGTTGTAGCGCCTGTGGATCCACTAACTCCTGCGCACGTCAGTAGATTAAAAAAAGAGATCATTGACCACCAAAAATTGGGATTTAATCGTGAACGATGGATATATCTACCGGCCAGTCCAATTGGAGAAGCATTGTTTGAATCGTTGATGTATTTTACAGGTGATTTTTCGTTCTTCGGAGGTGAGTATGCAAGCGATGATCCTAGTATTATGAGTCAAGCGTCCAATGGCCCAACGTCGCCTAACTGGTTGCCTTTGGATTTAAATGGAAATTCAAAGTATCATGGGCGTTATGAGTCTCCGATTGAGCACGAATGTCAGCGTAATGCGGTCATTATGTTGACTGACGGTGGAACCTATAGAGACAACCATTCTCAACGACTTATTTTGAATAAACTGAACAGAATCCGTAGCAGTGCTACTAAGCCAGACGGCACTCGTTTTAGCCAATTCGTGCTGACAGGCAGTAAAAATGATATCGGCAAATGTCGTTTATATAATGAAGACCCTGTTGAATCGTGTCTTGTTCAAATTGCCGAAACCATGGGGAAAGCGACAGTCGCTGTGAATGAATACCCCAATGGAAGTCGTCCAGCGAACAAAGAATATATCGTCACTAATGATCCGATCGCCGTTCATGGGGTGCAATTAGCGGAGACATATAATGGTCCTCGGCTCCGCGATGATCATTGGGGTTCCCGTGGGAAGTCGGATTTGCTCAACAAAGCAATCGATGCATCAGGCGGTACACTGTATAATGTAGACACAGCAAATGAGTTTACTGACGCGATTAAAGCGCTCATAGAAACCATCAGTGAGGCGCCGACAACATTTGTACAGGCAACCACCACGCCGAACCCAGACAATGCGTTGACTAACGGTAATGAGTTGTTTTTTCCACTGTTTAATGCCGCGTCGTTCAATCGTTGGGAATCGAATGTGCGTAAGTATCAACTCGATCCAAACGACGGTGAGATTAAAGACGTTAATGGCAATCCTGTGCTGGATGAGTCGACAAAATTAATAGATCAAGATGCGTCTGGTAATGTGCCGAAAGACTTCTTTGCAGGTGCAAACAATCGACAGCCGCATGAGGTGGTGGGCAACCAAGGCGCTGCGTCTAAAATCAAGGCGGGTCGAAATATGTACGTTGTAAGGCCCGATGGGCAACTTAGCGTAATGACTGAAAGTGTGCTTTCGACTATGTTGGTGGATGGGCCGCTCTTAGGTGTTCCCGGTAGTGATTTTGTGGCGCAGGTGATACCGAAGGCCGAGGCCGATAAAATAGCCAAATGGACGCTTGGTTATGATGTGGATGACGACGATGGCGATGGCAGCACAACCGACTCTAACGAGTACATGGGCGATCCGTTGCACTCGTCGCCCAAATTGGTGCGGTATGCATCGGGTTCAAACATCACCGAGCGTCTTGTATTTGGAACCAACCAAGGATTTGTTCACTCGGTGGATGCGACTTCAGGTGTCGAGGCATGGGCGCTTCTCCCGTATGATCATCTTTACAATACGGTGGCCTACTATAAAAATCGAGCGTTTAGTTTGGATAACAAGACGTATGGTATGGATGGGAAAATCAGCCTGTGGCTAAAGAAAGACGCCAATGGCAATGGTTTGATTGATGTGGGTACGGATGAAGCGTACTTGTTCATCGGTATGCGTCGAGGCGGTGATAATGTATATGCTCTGGATGTTTCAGATCCGAATAAAGTAAAAGTTAAGTGGAACTTATTGTCGCGGCTCAGAGTCAATGGTCAAATTGCTTCCATCAGCTTAGGGCAAAGTTGGGGTAAGCCTGTTGTTGGTAAAGTCGCTTGGGACTTAAATGGCAATAATTTGCCGGATGATTACGGCGTGTTTATGAGCGGTGGTTATGATGAGTCAGACGATAATAATACAGCTAAAATTTCAGACACTGCTTGGTCAACTAAAGGTGGCACCGTCCTTATGGTGGATGCTGAGACTGGCGATCTCAAATGGTCTGCTAACCGCGATACGGAGCTCAGCAACAGGCGTGTGCCGAGTATCGTTAATACACCTGCTGTATTGGATGTGAATGCCGACGGTCTTGTGGATAAGGTGTTTGCTTTATCCATTGATGGCACCCTGTGGCGTTTCGATGTGTCTGATAACCTAACCGAGGCGGTGGGTATGAATGCGGCACGATTTGCAAAAGGATATAAGCGCGCCAAGGTGGTGACCAATCCGCCTGGTCAGACACAATCGCAACGGTTTATGAATGAGTTGAATGTGTCGCTTTACACAGACCCAATCGACGGCGTCAAAAAACTTCACATTGCTTATGGCTCTGGTCGTCGACCGGACCCATTGTATGGAAAGGATGCGACTGGCTCTGATAGAAGTACTGACATTTTTGTTGTTGTCAAAGACAGCAAACCGTTCACTCCATTAGATCCACTGACAGCGGAGAGTGAGATTGTC
>JBCDEX010000137.1:0-4845 GCA_039178995.1 Pseudomonadota bacterium
AGTTACAGGTGGTGTCAGGCGCGTATTTGGCGTTCTTTTTATTGAATCATGTGGGCGCTGTGCTCTTCGCGCGAACTGTGTCGGGGCTGGATACCAATGTGTATTTTGGCATCGCAGGGTTTCATGTGGCTCCGTTTCAAATGCTCTTCATCCCGTATTATTTTTTGGCCATGTTGGCGTTGTTTGTGCACATTGCATCGGCGGTGTATTGGCTAACACGTAAGCAGTTAGATGAAGTCGCTCGACATCGAATGGCTGTGTTGATCATACTGTTTGGAGTCTCTGTGTCGATTATGTACATTTTACTCTTTTGTGGTGTGTTTTCTGATATTGTAATTCACGATGCGTATCGTGAATTTTTTGAATGGTAAACAATGCGTACAGAGAATGAGTTAAAGAGGAGAACGTAATGGATTGGTATTTGAGCGTATGGGAAAAGTACGCGGTGTTTGATGGCCGAGCACGACGTAAAGAATATTGGTGGTTTACGCTGTTTAACGTGCTGGCCTTGTTGGTACTGGCGTTGATCGATTCATCGATGGGGTCATACAGCCCCACGGCAAAAATGGGTTTGTTGAGCGGTGTGTACGTATTGGCGTCGATCCTTCCGAGCATTGGAGTCACCATTCGTCGATTGCACGACACCGATCGCAGTGGTTGGTGGATGTTGATTTCGTTTATTCCGGTGATTGGTCACATTGTGTTGATGGTGTTGTTGGCGATTGAGGGTACGCAGGGGGACAATCGATTTGGGCCCAACCCTAAATCGGAGGCGGAAGACGATCAATTGCTCGGTTAAATAAGCGTGGCTGTTAACCATAAAAAAAGAGGCTGTAGCCTCTTTTTTTATGTGCTCAACATGCGATTGATTAAGATGTTTCGGCTTTGATCGGAAATCGATCAAAATAAAATCGGAACTGTTCTCGCAATTCGTCAGGGTTGACGTTGAAATGTTGTTCTAAGTGGTACTTCATTTTTCCATGCTTTCCGCGCGGGTGCGCGTCCACAAATGCTTGCATTTCAGCGCGAGCGGTTGGGGTGAGTTCGATGTTGGCTTTGTCGTAAATTTGTTCAATGATCGCCATGTCGTCTTGCATGAACTCATGAAACAGCACGTCGAGACTTTCGTCGGGACTCAGCACATCGCGTGTTTCCATGCAGCGGGTTAACAAACGTTTCACGCGATCCGTCCAGTAGCTTGCCAGCTCCGTTGTGAGCACACTTTTTCGATTCATGCGTTGTCCGTATGCCAACATGGTGATGGTGGATTGAATGACCGACACGGGATCTCGGTGAGTGACGACAAACGTCGCATCGGGGAAGCTGTTCTTGAGCTCTGGAATGTTCTCTAGGTGCATGGGCGACTTCAACACCCAGCGTGTGGGCTCGCTGTCGGGTTGTAAAAATTGCATCACCTTGAGCACGGTTTTCATGTAGTCGTAATGCGGTTGTTGGTCCATGGCGAGGTAGTGATCGCGAAATTTGGGTGAGTGCGAAAACCACTCAAAGCAGTACGATGAAAAATTCGGCAACATCAACTCAATTTCTTCGTTGATGTGATCCGGGTTCAATGGATGCATGGCCGCCAAGTGTGGCACTGTGCCGCGTAAAGCCTCCCATTCATCGTTGCAGCGTTTGTAACGTGGGTCAACGCCGCCTTCCAGAAGCGCTTCACCGGGCGTGGGTACAGGTTCGTAACTTTCCCACAAAGGGAGTGAACGAAATCGCGAATCCGCGGCCAATAAGTTGAGTAAATGCGTTGTGCCGGTACGCGGCAAGCCAATGACAATGACCGGCTGCTTGATCTCAATGTCGTGAATTTCAGGGTGGCGCACGAGGGTGTCTTGAATCAATAAGCGCATCTTGCTGTAGCGCAGCAATCGCTGGTACAAGCTGTATCGACCAATGCCTTGCAAGCCATCGTCGGCTTCCCATTCCTGGCAAATTAAATCCAAACGTTCTCTGAAATCATTCGGTCCAAAGTCGTCTAAATTCAGCGCTTCACTGGCTTCTTTTAAAATCGCGTCGGGGTCAAAATGAATGTCGAGCGTATTGCCGTAGTCGATGATGCTTTGCTGTAAGTCATCGAGTACGGGGTTGGCTAAGTCCTCGAGATGAATGTCGTTCATGACGGTGTCCTTGTGTTGTTATTCTGTATTGCGCTTATTTAATAGACAGCGTGCCTGTCTGCTTGCCATTGAGTGTTTTAATGGTGTGCTCTAACCAGCCTGTGAGCCAAAAATTACCGGTGGTGCAAAACGTTTCTGCGTCGCGTAACAACTGTTCATGCACGCGAATGGCTAAGTCGATGGCACCAGCATGGTCGGGTGATTCGTGACGTACGATGTCGAGTAAATGCAGGGCGTCTTCGTATTGTTTTGCGGTGAATTTGTCTTCGGCGCGCGTGACCAATGCGTCGACGCCAGCCAGTTCTATGAGGTCTGCGTAAATACTGTGCTGAGGCACGTTGTACAGTTCGGTGGTTGACTCGTGTTTAAACCAGCCTGCGTAATGTTCCCAAATGGCGCGGATGCTCCAGTTGAGTTTGCCGTAGCCTTGTCCTACCTCGTATTCGTCGGGAATGCGAATTTCTTGCTGTAATTCGGCGATTGATTTGCCGTCGTTCATGCCGCGCACGACTTCATCGTGAACGTACTCAATGGCGTGTTTGTAAGCGGTCAATTCGTTGCGGATGAGATCGGCGCCTTCGACGGATTCGTGATGACCGTAAATCAACAGCTCACTGTTCAAATCCAGTACCGCTTGTGCGGCGTCGGCGCACGTCAGCGCATCACGATATCGGTCACCGCGCACCGTCACTAAGTTAGGAAAATGCCCAAACGGACAGCCAAATAAATTACCGGTAAATACGATGCGATGCTGTGGCAACCAAATGATCAATGAGTCGTTGGTTTCAGCGCCCGGTACCGCGATTAATTGCACGTCGAGTCCACCGAGGGTGAATTCATGCGTCGCATCGAACGTCACGTCCGGAGTGGGTTGATCTTGTCCGTTCAGCGCTGTGTAGCCATTGTCCGCGTAGCGTTGAAAGACCTCCATGAAATCGTCCATGAAGCGAAATGACGAACGCGATGCGCGAAACGGACTCAATCGAGCGTCGTAGGCTTGATGTTCTTGGTTGTTGGATTGGGCAATGTACGTCAGTCCCGGGTTCAAGTCTCTGAAGTACTGAACGCCGCCTAAATGATCCACGTGGCCTTGCGTGCTGATCACGTATTTAATCGGCGCGTTGGAGAACTGTTCCAAGTTGTGCTGATGCACTGGCGACTCAAAGCCCATGCCCGTATTCACGAGAATGTTGCCCTCAGACGTTTCAATTAAATACACATTGGACGTGCCTTCGGAGCACGCAATGAAGTCGTTCACCCGGTAGGTGTTTTGATTGAACTCCGCCGCTGCGGGCTCGTGACGTCGTGTCTTGTACAGTGGTGTTCTCATGGTGTTATTTATCTAATTATGTGAGTGGCATGATTCAACGAATTGCACATTTAATATACACTAATTCACAGGGTGGGTTAAGTGTGACATGTTGCGCTGAACGTGAGCTGTCTAAATATGAGAAATAACAGGTTCTCTATCCTCCAAATATGCTTAAATAAGTATTCCTTAAAGCGCACACTTCTACGGACAGGAGTTACATCATGAACATTGCGATTGTTGGAGCGGGCATTGGAGGGCTTACGACCGCATTATTCTTAGAGAGCGCTGGACACACTGTTGAAATATATGAAAAGGCAGGTGAAATAAAGCCTGTAGGTGCAGGGATTATTCTGGCGCACAATGCCATGCAGGTCTATGACAAACTCGGTTTGAAAAATGAGATTTCGTATTTAGGTCACCCTCTCACATCAATAAATACCGTCACACCAACATTTCGTTTGATTACAAAGGTGTCCACCGCGTATTTCGACAAGCAATGCGCTGTTCAAAGCATCGCAATACACCGAGGCGTATTACAAGGTGTTTTAATTGATCATTTAAGCAGTGCAACATTGCACCTGAATAAAGAGTTGGTAGATATAACCGATGGCGATTCCGTATCGCTGACGTTTTCAGATGGCAGTGAAGCGCACGCTGATTTAGTGATCGCAGCAGATGGTATTCGCTCTGTTATACGAAACGCATTATTTGCCAAGAGTGTTATTCGACATGCTCGCCAAATTGTGTTCCGTGGCATCGTCAAGTTTCAATTGCCAAAAAAATACACACATCAGCTTAATGAGGCATGGGGTGCTGGGAGCCGATTTGGATTTGTGCAAATATCACAGGATCAAATTTATTGGTATGCCCTGAAAAATATGAATCCGGCTCATGAAGAAAGGAGTCTTAAAGATATCTTTAGTGGCTACGCTCCTGTTGTGACCGATATTATTTCAAGAATGAATGTTAATAAGATACTCCAACACGACATGGAAGATTTACAGCCAATTCGTTCATGGGTGCGCAAACGCGTGTGTCTTTTGGGCGATGCCGCGCATGCAACCACACCCAATATGGGGCAAGGGGCATGCCAAGCCATTGAAGATGCGTATGCGCTCAGTGAGTGTTTAAAGCATGAAACACTTGAGAGCGCGTTACAAGAATATGAGCGTTTACGAAAGCCAAAAGCCAATTACATCACAAATATGAGTTGGATGATCGGTAAAGTAGCCCAGCTTAACAATCCTTTGTTATCAAGGCTTAGAAATTTCATTATGCGTCTTACGCCTGAAAGGCTCAGTCAGAGACAACTGGCAAAAGTTGTTAAATTATCAGAGTGATGTTTAAGCTGGAGGGCTGCGTCAGTTTGTGATTAATGCTCTATGGTCGTGGCCATCCTTGTCC
>JBCDEX010000138.1:0-4843 GCA_039178995.1 Pseudomonadota bacterium
ATGCGTTGGATGGACTCAAGCAAGCTCATCTTTCCGGTCACTAAACTGTCTCGCATGGCACAAGCGGGGATGAAGGTGGATGTATCTAAAGTGTGTAACAACGACATTAAAAGCTTGTACGTCATCATCAAAGAAACCAATCGTTCGAAAATGAAGCGGTTAAAGTAACACGATGCGGTTCAACGAATTCAATCGAAACAAAAAAAACCGCTCAATGAGCGGTTTTTTTTGTGAGGTTGATTTCATGTTCTGGACTTTATGAGCCATACGTTATCAATAAAGTATTCGTTCACTGATCCCTGCGCACCTTCAATTCATTTGGAATGCCATCATCACCAGTTGAGGCCTTGTCTTTCTTAGAGTACATCACGTCTTTAATGAACACACCGCACAGAAAAATGCCAAACAGCAACAGTAGGTCAATTAATACGATGCCAAGAATGCCTGAAAACAAACCACCAAAGAGCTCCGCCAATAACAATTTAACGCTCACGCCCTTCTCTTCATGAATAGGCTCTTGATACATAGCTGGCAATAATTCAGCACGCTGCCAACGCACTTGATCGTCGATCACCGCTTGAAAGGTTTCCATCGACTCCAGATCAAGATTGTAGGTAAGACCTTGGCTTTCAACAAACAACTGATTTTTAATCAACCCCACACGTGTAATCGGTATCGGTAAGCCATACGAACTGGTCATTTTATCGATGAGTTGCTCGTATTTATCGTACAAGTTGATTTCCGTATTGCAGATCAACAGCGTGACTTTATCGAGGTTCACCACCCCCACAAACAAACCGTCGCATTTTTGCCATGGCAGTTCGTCTTTATAAATATAGTCTTCAAACGGGTAGTACCAGTGAGAGCCCGCTTTAATGCCTTTAACCACGGGGAATTGCTCTGGGTACATTTGACGGATGGCTGGGGTACTGATGGTGCGTTTGTCTAAGCCCAATATATCTGCGTGATTGTGCATCAACCCCAAGACCAATAAGGTCAATAGGAGAACGCTCGAACAGATAAACAGGAATTTAGAAATTAAGGTGCGAAAATTGATCGTCATTACTCCAGCTCATTGGGTTGATCAAGCCACAGGACATACATCCATGCGTCCTTATTCTAACACTCTCACGCCAACCGTGACGAGTTAAGATGTTTATTTGCTGTAAATATTGTAATCTATAGGGAAGAACAGATGATTGTCTCATACTTTGGGACTGCGTATGATTTAACCACAATGATTAGAATAATAGGAGATCAACACAATGTCTGAGATAACTTGGAATCAAGAAGTCGATGTATTGGTAGTAGGCTCGGGTAATGGCGGTATGACCGCTGCTATTTGTGCGAAACAAATGTCGGGGAACGATGACGTATTGGTCATCGAAAAAACCGAAGAGTTTGGCGGCACCAGTGGTGTTTCAGGGGGTGGCGTATGGGTTCCGAATAACCGCTACGCACAAGCAGCAGGCGCTCAAGACAGCATTGACGATGCACGCGACTATTTAAAAAGTACCATACCAAGTGGCGCAGTGCCTGAAGAACTGATCGAGAGCTATTTAGAAAACAGCCCAAAAGTCATCGATTACTTACACAACAACACCTCCTACGTCCGTTACATCTCATTAGGGCAATACCCTGATTACTACATGAACAACCCGGGCGCTCGCGCAGGCCATCGCTCCATGGAACCTGAGCCTATTAATAAAAGCGAGCTGGGCGATGAGTACACACGCATCCGCTCAACGCATCACATGATTTACATGATGAATCGCATTCCAATGACTCAAGTTGAAGCGCATGAAATCATGACCAATGCCCCGGGCTCAAAATGGATGCTGACCAAATTGTTTTTAAAGTATGCGTTGGACATTCCTTGGCGCTTAAAGGATAAGCAAGATCGTCGCCTGACATGCGGCAGCGCAGGCACAACACGCCTCTACTTATCTTTAAAAGAAAAGAACATCCCGATGCTGTTCAATTGCGCATTGCGCGATTTAATTTCGGACGAGTCCGGTGCCGTGATTGGTGTGGAAGCTGAATACAATGGCAAATCCCACTTCATTAAAGTGAACAAAGGCGTGGTTTTGGCTGCGGGTGGCTTTGAACAAAACCAAGCATTGCGTGAACAATACCTGCCTCAACCGACCAGCACCCGTTGGTCTGGCGGCGTTAAAAGTAATACTGGGGACGCACTGCAAGCGGCACTGAAATTGGGCGCGAAAACGCGCTTAATGAATGGCGCATGGTGGTGCACCACCGTGACCGCACCGGATGAAGTCGCGCCACGTTTGAGCATCATGGAAAAGTCATTGCCTGGCAGCTGTGTGGTCAACAAACAAGGCAAGCGAATTTCGAACGAATCGCAAAATTACATGGCGTATCAGCTGGAGTACTTTGCCTCGCATTCAGAAGACGCATCGAACTACCCTTCGTACATGATTTTTGATGCGACGTTCCGAAAAAACTACTTCGTTGGACCTCTATTAAAAGCAGCCATGCGTCCAGACAAGTCGCTGCCCAAATCATACTTTGACGAAGGCTTCTTAGCCATTGCCGATGACATTAAAGAGTTGGCAAACAAGACTGGGATTGATGAGCAAGGTTTGAATGACACCATCGAGCGCTTAAATGAATATGCAAAAACCGGTAAAGATATAGAGCACCAACGTGGTGACACAGAATACGATCGTTACTACGGTGATGAATCGGTCACACCGAACCCCTGTCTTGCCGCCATTGAGACCGGTCCGTTTTATGCCATGAAGATTGATCCAGGTGATTTTGGTACACACGGAGGTTTGGAGATCAACACAGACGCGCAAGTACTATCAGAATCGGGTGCACCCATTAAAGGGCTGTACGCAACCGGAAACTGCGCTGCGGCGATCTTACCAACCTACCCGGGACCTGGCGCGACGCTAGGCCCTGCAATGACCTTCGGTTATCAAGCCGCAAAACACATCACACAGTTTAACGACGCGTGATGCGCTAAAGTCATCAGCGCCGAGCAATGGCGCCGATGGCTGTTTTAAGAATTCTGCGCGACACACCCGATGCAAGTGAGCGCACCAAAGTTTTACCAAAGGCTTCAAGATACCCTTGACGCCTTGAATTCCTTTTACGATTCTTGGAGGTCAATTCTTGCTCCTCCTCTTTCATTTTTTGCAACTTCTCTTCTTTCTCTTTGCGACGAACCTGAAGCATTTCGTACGCTGATACAGAATCCACGTCTTCGTCATATTTCTCGCGCACCAATGATGCATCAATGACCTCATCACGCTGATTATCCTTTGATGGGCCAATCAAACTCTGAGGTGGCACCATCAGGGTTTGCTCCACCATCGTTGGCACACCCTCTTCGTCCAACACAGACACTAAGGCCTCACCCACACCCAATTCCATGATCACGGTTTCGGTATCCAGATCTGGATTTTCACGGAAAGATTGCGCAGCGACTCTAACAGCCTTTTTCTCTTTTGGAGTAAACGCTCTCAATGCATGCTGGATTCGATTGCCCAATTGTCCCAACACATCATCCGGAATATCACTCGGTGACTGAGTGACAAAATATACACCCACCCCTTTAGAGCGGATGATGCGCACCACCTGCTCTAAACGCTGCAATAAGGCTTTTGGTGCGTTATCAAACAATAAGTGAGCCTCATCAAAAAAGAACACAAAACGAGGCTTATCCGCATCGCCTTGCTCTTCCAACTCTTCAAATAATTCAGTCAAAAACCACAATAGGAAGGTCGTATAAATCCCTGGATTCAGGATCAAATCTCGACCATCCAACAAGTTGATTATACCTTTGCCATCCACTTGCTGCATGAAATCATGGATGGACAACGCGGGTTCACCAAAGAACTGATCGCCGCCTTGCTCTTCCAACACCAACAATTTGCGCTGTAATGCACCCAAGCTTCGAGTCGACATGGAGCCATAGTCTTGCCTCAAATCCTTGGCATTGTCTTGCAAAAATGAAATCAAACTCTTTAAGTCTTTCAAATCCAGTAACGGCAAACCTTCATCATCGGCATAGGTAAATGCAATGTACAAAATAGATGCTTGCGCCTCTGTCAACTCCATCAGGTTTGCAAGCAGGTCAGGACCCATGTCTTGAATGGTGGTGCGAACAACATGCCCTGTTTTACCGTAAATATCCCAAAACCGAACGGGGTAGCCATTGGCTTGATAACCATCAATGCCAATTTTTTCAATTCGCTCATCAATCTTTAGATGAGACTTAGCCGGCTGAGAGATTCCGGACAAATCGCCTTTTACATCAGCGGTAAACACAGGCACGCCAATGTCTGAATACGCTTCGGCTAAAATCTGTAAGGTAATGGTCTTACCAGTACCGGTAGCACCTGCAATCAATCCGTGACGGTTTCCCATACTTGGAAACAAATGCACGTGCTTGCCTTGTGTGTTTGCGCCCAATACTAGAGGCTTACTCATGTTAACTCCCTGATCTCAAAAATCGTTGGCGATGCGGGTATTAGCTGCATCTGTTCTTATATAAAAGTAGCTATAAACATAACCGTTAAAAAAATAGCGCAACTACGGATTAATAATTCAGTGGCTTCACTTGATATTCTTCTTGCTGTGCTCGTGAAGGTGCGCTCTGCTGTTGAGCTCCTGTTCTTTTCGGCAATGTCACCTTACGCTGTATAAGACCGCGTCGCTTATTCGGTCGGGCATGATTCAATGTTTGACTCGATGCTTTGATACTCGCCGGTACATTCTCAGAAATTTTCTCTCTTCGCCGTTGTTCATCACGTCGTGTTCGACGTTTACTCTTAGGCAGTTTAAAGTCAAAAATCTTTCTGAATTTCAC
>JBCDEX010000139.1:0-4719 GCA_039178995.1 Pseudomonadota bacterium
GCGCCAACAGTTGCTCCACAGAACTCATTGCCCTAACCCTCGCCCCACCGGGGGCCATCGAGGGCTCCCTCCTAAGGTTGGTGGAAGCTTTTCTGAATTAACATATGCATCATTCCCCCTTAAGTGTAGTTGTCCATCTAAAAACCATTGAATGGTTAATGGATACAATGCATGCTCTTTAATTATGACACGTGATGCGAGTGTTTGTTCCGTGTCGTTAATATTAATTGCTTCTTTGATCTGAGCGACGACTGGGCCGCCATCGAGTTCTTCCGTGACAAAATGTACGCTGGCACCGGCATAAGCGTCTCCGGCTTCAATAGCTCGGCGATGGGTGTGTAAACCAGGATATTTAGGAAGTAAAGAGGGGTGAATATTGAACAGGTGGCCTTTAAACTCTTCGACAAATACGGGCGTTAAAATGCGCATAAAACCCGCCAAAATAACCACGTCTAAGTTAAATGGACGCAAGGCATCGACCAGTGCCGCATCAAACGCTTCTCGTTGTACGTAATCGCGATGATTGATCACGAGGGTTGGAATGCCTGCATTGTGTGCGCGTTTTAAACCGTATGCAGAGGGTTCATTGCTGATTACCACGTCAATGCACACCGTGTCATCATCGGCATAGTGGTCAATGAAGTTTTGCAAATGACTGCCGTTACCCGACAGTAAAATGGCGATGTGTTTCGTGTTGCTCATAGCATCGTAAGCCGTTCAGTGATTGAGGGCGTTAGGCGTTTTCAAACACCACGCTGTCGTTGACTTTGTCTTGCACTGAACCAATCAGCCATGCGGTTTCGCCATTGTAGTCAAGAGATTCCAAACACTGCGCTACATTTTCTTGAGCTACACAGAGAATCATCCCAACGCCGCAGTTAAAGGTGCGTAACATCTCTGTGGATTCGACATTCCCCTGTTCTTGCAACCAGTCAAAAATGGCAGGGCGTGTCCAGCTGCTTAAATCAATGTGCGCGCTGAGTGATTCTGGAAGCACACGTGGAATGTTTTCTAACAAGCCACCGCCAGTGATGTGAGAGATGGCTTTCACCTGTGTTTCAACGAGTAATGATAGAACCGGTTTCACATAAATTCGAGTCGGTGTTAATAAGGTCTCACCCAAGGTGCTTCCGTTAAACGGTTGTGTCAGGTCACCGTTGCTGACCTCGATGATCTTGCGAATCAACGAATAGCCGTTTGAGTGAGGGCCTGATGAGGCCAGTGCGATCAAGGCATCGCCAGCGGCAACGGTTGAGCCATCAATGATCTTGCTTTTTTCAACCACGCCGACGCAAAACCCCGCAACGTCGTAGTCGTCGCCTTGATACATGCCGGGCATTTCAGCCGTTTCACCACCGATCAATGAACAGTTAGACTGCAAACAGCCGTCGCCAATGCCTTTGACTACTTGCTCGGCAATGTCAATGTTCAGTCGACCGGTTGCGTAGTAATCAAGAAAAAACAGTGGCTCAGCACCTTGAACAATCAAGTCATTGACGCACATCGCGACCAAATCAATGCCGATGGTGCTGTGATCCTTCATCTGATTGGCCAATGCCAATTTGGTGCCGACACCGTCTGTGCCTGAGACCAAAATGGGCTCATTATAGTGTAAAGGCACTTGGCATAACGCGCCAAATCCACCCAAATTACCGAGGACTTCAGGGCGCTTGGTGGCATTGCTTGTGCTTTTAATACGGTCAATCAATGCGTTGCCTGCTTCAATATCAACGCCAGCGTCTTTATAACTCAGAGAGTGGATGTTTTTTTTGGTCATGGTAAGCGATTTCGGTTGTGTGAATGAGAACGCATTTTATCAACAGTTACGGTGACACGCTAGGAAAGAACAAACGCTTTGTGCAATTTATCGTTTATAATTGCAATTCGATTGAATATCGGATTAGATAGAATCTGTAATGAAAGACAGTGAATGAATAATGAACGCACGACTTAATAAGAAAAAACTCATTGCCATAGCAGGAATTCTAGTCTTGCTGGGCCTCTTCCTATACGGTTTAAACGCCATTTTAATGCCATTTATTGTCGCGGCATTATTGGCCTATTTGGGCGATCCGCTCGTGGATCGATTGGAGTTGTTGAGCATTCAACGCTCAATTGCGGTGGCCATTGTGTTTTTGCTGCTGACCTCCATGTTGGTCATTGGGATTGTCCTGTTAGGGCCCTTATTAAGTGATCAGCTGCATCAGTTGGCACAGAAGATGCCCATTTGGTTTGAACGTATGGAATCATTTTTATTGCCGATCTTGAGAGATTGGGGCTTTATGCACGAGGGTGAGGGTAATCAAACCATGTGGAAAGAAGCCATCACCAATTACTTACCAGAAGGTGGAAACATCGTATTAATGGTAATTAAAAAGGTCAGCAGTTCGGGAGCCGCATTGTTGGGTGCGATCACCAACACCATCTTAGTGCCCGTACTGACGTTTTACCTGCTGCGTGACTGGGATATCATTGTTGAGAAATTGAGAAACATGGTGCCTTTTTCATCTCGTCACACCGTCGTTCAAGTCTCCAAAGAATGCGATGAAGTACTCAGCTCCTTTTTCCGTGGGCAGTTCATTGTGATGCTGTCATTGGCGTTATTTTACAGCGTGTGTTTGGGTGTCATGGGCATCGAGTTGGCCTTATTAATCGGCACCATCGCAGGACTGGCAAACATCATCCCTTACATGGGATTTGTCGTGGGCATCGTCTCGGCGTTGATTGCAGCGTGGATGCAATTTCATGCGATTCCGCCATTGATGTACGTGGCGATTATCTTTGCAGTTGGCCAATTATTGGAAGGCATGTTGTTAACACCATTGCTGGTGGGTGATAAAATTGGTCTTCACCCTGTGTCGGTGATCTTTGCACTTATGGCGGGTGCGCAATTGGGAGGCTTCTTTGGTTTGTTGATTGCCTTGCCGGTCGCTGCGATTCTCATGGTGTTGGTGCGTTATTTTATTAAGCAATACAAGCTCAGTGCTCTGTATGGAAATGAATCCGATTGCAAGGGTTATGTGCAATCGCAAGAAGGCAGTTTAGACCACGATGTTAGTCATCACACGGTTGCAGAAATTCAAATGGACGTTCCTATTATTGCGTCAAGTCAACCAAATTATGAAGAAGACAGTGTGTTTGATGACAGTATTTGGTTTAAAGGTGTCAGTGCACCACCGCTTAATGATAAGAAACGTATAATGTGAATACCTGCTGTGTGCATCACGGTGCATTGTGTTTTCTCATGACACCTTAACTTACCTAAGTGATTTTATGCTGTGAATAAACCCACTGACTTCTCGCCAGAGCAACTAACGTTTGATGTGACTCGTCATACTCATGCGCAATTGAATGCCTTCATTTGTCACCCAAATAATGAGGCATTATTACGCCAATTAAACAATGTGTTTTCAGGCGAAATCCAAGCGGTCAATTCAACGGCATTTTGTTGGTTTTTACACGGACAAAAAGTGGGCAAGACTCATCTGTTGAACGCCATTTGCCATGCAGCACAAACGCAACAATTAAACAGCATATATCTGCCTCTAAAGGATGTCATCGACCAATCACCCATGCATGTGCTCGAAAATATGGAGCAATTTGATGTGGTGTGTATTGATGATATAGACAGTGCGTCCATCAGTCATGAGTGGCAGCAGAGTTTGTTTCATTTATACAACCGATTGAAATCCAATGGCAGCCAGTTGTTTGTGACGGGAAGCGACGTACCTGATGCGTTAAATCTGTCTCTGGATGACCTCGTGTCTCGTTTCAAATGGGGCTTGGTGTATCGATTGCACCCTTTAGGTGAAGCGGGATTAAAACGCTTGTTAATGACTCATTTAACCCGTGCAGGCATTCGTCTTCAGGGCGATGTAATCGACTACATTATGCTCCGCATACAACGTGATCTATGTTCCATTCTTTCAGCCATTCGCCAGCTCGATCAGGCAAGTCTTGAGCAGCAACGCACCATCACAAAACCGTTTGTGAAGCAATTATTCAAGTGGTAAATGAGAGTTCATTGCTCACAAACGCATTTCTCTGCATTGTGTAACAGTTCAATGCCAGATTTAAACGTCTATCGTCAGTGAGTCATTGCCTGTCTCAACGATACCCAGCCTTCAATGAATGAATTCGATTGAAATATCGTAAATTAATGGTTCCATGTTTATGGGCGTTTGAACGGTGTTACCTGCTTAATGTTGGGCGTACTCAGTTTGCTACATGAATACGGTGCGATTGACGCACGTCAATGAATCACCGCTCAACACAAACCAAGCATCGCGCTTTGTTTGTTGTGCATCAGATGTGTTGTTTCAGTTGTCTTGAGTAAATGGATATAACTGGTGAGTCCATTAAGCGGCATAAGCGGTTGACGCCGCAGTATCATCGTCACTTTCGGATTCAAGTTCGGATTGTTTGAGTGCAACATGGCTCGTCAAGCACCCCGCAATGAAAGGCGATTTAACAATCAAAACGGGTGTTTAGAATTTCATGACAACATTGTTAATCGTGAGATTATGATGCGTGTTGTAAGCGCCAATGTGCTGCGCTGACGACGTGTGATGCTGTAATCCCCCCAATAAATAAGGTGAGTTTTAAGTAGAAAATTCTATAATGATTTAATCAGGAGAAACTTCTATGAGAACCCCTCAATTTAACGATTCACAGATTCATGCAATTCTTAAACAATAAGATACTGGGATACCCGTCACC
>JBCDEX010000140.1:0-4694 GCA_039178995.1 Pseudomonadota bacterium
ATGATATGAACACAATGTTTCAACGAACAATGAAAACGCTTCTTAGTGTGTGGCTTTTAATGGGTTTGATGGCATGCTCGCCAACGGACTCAAGTGATGAACAGCCGCTGAACGATGCGCCACCGCAAAATGGCGTGGAAGTTCCTTCAGGTAAAACTGTCTTTAAAAGCGCATATGCGTTAAACGACTTTAACTTGAGTGTGCCATCGAGTTATTGGGAAACGCGTCTTTTTGATACGCAAGAGAATGCGCACTCTGTCGAGCGTCGTTTTGGTGTTCAAGAATATACTCAGTTAAGTGGCCATCAACAGAGTTTATTGGCTTTAAAGACGTCGAGTGCGGGCTTTGCTGTTAAGTGCCGACCCGCTGAGTGTCCAGTGTATGGTGTGTCTATTCATAACAGCGATGTGATGTTGCTGACAAATAAAGCCGAGTTGAAAGAATTTTTAGGCGACATTGATACCGAAGCAGAAGCGTTCGTCTGGTTAAGCTACGCGCAAGACTATCAACAGCGTATGACACCGATGACGTTCGAAAAAACAAGCGACGGTTACTTAGTTGAACTTAACTGGGATACCGAATGCCAGCTTAAAGGCAAAGACCTTGTCAAAGTCACGCATGATGGACGCATTGAAAAAGTGCGAGAAATCAGCCGAGAAACCTACGAAGGCTGCGTGTGATGTAATTGAATTAAATGCGCGTTCTTGACACCTTGTTTCGTGAAATCGAGCAGGGTGTTTTGCATTTTAGAGTCTGGTTTTTAGTGAAATACGACGCATGTTGTTGTGAACTATGCGTGCGTGGTGTGCAGTTAATGTTCTACGCTAAGCGGGCATGGTAACCGAAGGTTGATCTGCTACCATGCATGCTTATTTCCCTCTATTTGTGAGAATATTGTTATGTCGCCTGAATCTGATTTTCTTTCATTGTCATTGAACGACTCGTTGAAAGCGGGTGTGCGTTTGTTGGGGTTTGATCGCATGACAGAAATTCAAGCCAAGAGCTTGCCGTTGGTATTGCAGGGCGAGGATGTCATTGCACAGGCAAAAACGGGCTCGGGCAAAACCGCCGCGTTTGGCTTGGGTGTGTTGCAGCGGCTGGACATCGTTCGGTTTGAAGTGCAGGCCATGGCGTTGTGTCCTACGCGTGAGCTGGCACAGCAAGTCGCGGATGACATTCGAGCATTGGGTAAAACCACGCCCAATTTAAAAGTGACCACGCTCACAGGCGGTGTGCCATTGGCTGCGCAAGTTACGTCGTTGAACAACGGTGTTCACGTGGTAGTGGGTACGCCCGGTCGGGTGTTGGATCATTGTGAGCGCAACACTGTGTCATTTGATGCGTTGACCTGTTTGGTGTTGGATGAAGCTGATCGCATGTTGGACATGGGCTTTCAAGACGACATCGAGCGCATTTTGGCGCACCTGCCTCAGCAGCGCCAAACCTTGTTGTTCAGCGCCACGTTTCCAGATGGTATTCACGCCATTGCCCAGCAGTACATGCAGTCGCCGCAGCACATTGAGGTCGATGCGTCGCATGATACCCCTCAAGGCATTACTCAGCGGTTTGTTCGGGTGGCGCACGATGGTGAGCGTTTAGAGGCGCTGACGCGTACGTTGATGGCGGAGCACGACGGCTCGTCGTTGGTGTTTTGTAATACCAAAGTGCAGGCGGATGAGGTGGCGGATGCATTGAGTGATTTGGGGTTCAGTGCGCAAGCATTGCACGGAGATTATGAGCAACGTGAGCGTGATCAAGTCATGGTGCAATTTGCCAATCACAGCGTATCCGTTTTGGTTGCGACCGATGTGGCGGCACGAGGCTTGGACGTTGATGAGATGGGGCTCGTGGTCAATTATCAATTGGCACATGATTTAGACGTGCACACTCATCGAATTGGGCGCACGGGTCGAGCGGGTGCTCAGGGGTTGGCCGTTACGTTGTTAAGCGAGCGCGAAGGCCATAAATTAGAGTGCATGTTGGATGAACGCGACGGTCATGACGCGTTGGTCATTCAATTTGATGGCTTGCCAGATAAGAGTGTGTTGTCACGAGCGATTCGTCAGGCACCGAACGTGACATTGCGCATCGAAGGTGGTAAAAAAGATAAATTACGTCCAGGTGATATCTTAGGTGCACTCACAGGTGAGGGCGGTTTGGATGGGGCGGATGTTGGGAAAATAAAGATTCAAGCCAAGCGCTCATTTGTTGCGGTGCATCGTTCTGCTGCGAAACGAGCCATTCAAAAACTGGAGCGCGATAAACTCAAAGGACGACGTTTTCGAGTTCGTGTGCTGTCTTAGTTCTGTAGAATCATTATGTGCATTACTTGCATGGTGATGATTGTTTGTCTTTTCTCAGCTTATGTGTTCCCCGTTTGGGGGTTTCCAACCACATCGTTAATGCGATTGATGAACTCATTGATGGTGAATGGTTTTCTCAGGACGGTGGCTTTTTCAGCTGGGTTTTTGATTTCATCGTCTAAGTAGCCGCTGATGTACATTGCGTTCATTTCTGTGTTTAAGGTGCGAGCATAGCGCACAATGTCAGATCCTTTTCCGTCGGGCAACAAAAAGTCTGTGATGATTAGATTGATGAGTGGGTCACTGTTTAATCGCTGCTTTGCGTCTGCAACGTTATGAACAAATTGAACATCATAACCTCGGTCGAGAAGTTGTTGGTGCAGTAAATCGCCAAAGCTGATGTTGTCTTCGATGAGTAAAATATTACTTTTGGTGGTGTCGTTAGACGGCGCATTGGTCTGACTTTTCTGTGATGCTGGGAGGCGAATATCGGGAAGGAAGAGTTCTACTTTGGCGCCTTTTTTGCCGTTGGAAATATAGGCTTCGCCACCGGTTTGCATGGCAAATCCTTTGACCATGGACAGTCCAAGTCCTGAGCCGCCACTCTCTCTGTTGCGTGTGTAAAAAGGATTGAATCCTTTTTCAAGGTCTGCAGTTAAAAATCCGGGTCCAGAGTCTTCAATGGAAATGTACACGTAGCTGCCGAATTTTAAACTTTGATATTGAGTGTTTTTCAGGATTTTAGTGATGTTGACAATTCTGCGTTTAATGTAAATAGTGCTGTCTTCTTGGGTGGCTCGAATCGCATTGTTGATGATGTTGATCAGTGCGCTGTGCAATAAAGATTCATCTGAATAAATATAAATCCCTTCTGTTCCACTCAGTTCAAAGTGGATGGGTTTTTCTGTGTGTAGATTGTTTTGATCGATAGTCAGTTTGAGAGCGATGTCCAGATTGAAGTGCGTCATGTTCAAACTTTCTTTCTTTGAATATGCGAGCATTTTGCTAGTGATATTGGCGGCTTTGTTGCATAAGTCGAGAGACTGATCAATGAATGTGTTGCGTGATTCTTGAGGTAGGTCGTTTTTTATGTGCTCTAATCTGAGTGTGATGCCAGCGAGTAGGTTGTTAAAGTCATGGCTCAATGTGCTGGAGATTTCAGTGAATGAATCGTAAAATGTTTTTTGTTGTTCCAGTTTTTTTATTTCGTGTTCTTTTGTGATGTTGGTACCAATTCCGTTATACCCAAAAAATTCTTTTTGTTGGTCGTAAATTGGTTTTCCAGATACTGACCAAATGCTTTTTTTATCATTGTGGGTGTGGGTTAAGTGTATGTTGTTGAATGATTTTCTGGAGTTCAATGCGCTGATTAGCTGGGGTGTCTTAGCGCTACCTTCATTGAATAGGAAAGTAATGTCGTGTCGATGCATTTCATCTGCCTTTATATTAAGAGCGTGTCGGACGTGTTCCGATAAAAACATTAATTTCCCGTTTTCATCGCAACGCCATAAGCACACAGATGAGTTGGTGTCTAATTCGGATAAAAAGAGATTGCTCATGTTGAGTTGATGTTCCATGACGACTTGTCGGCGCACCCAAAAAACAAAGAGTGCGCAGAGTAAGAAGTTGAACGCAATGAATGCTAGGTACAATATGGACGCGCCGGGAATGAGGAGGCTGGAATCGTTGCCCAGATGAGCTGAGTAGTGGTATGAAAAAGTGGAAAATATGCTCAGCGATAAGAATAGGCCCAATTGGAAAAAAGGAAGTCCCCAGAAGATCGACATCACCAAAATAGAGATGAATAACGGCATGCCAAGGTTGTTGCCGGCACCAAATGTCAGCTCGATGAAAATGGGTGCGTAGCCCCAAAATATAGCCGCCGCTGCGATGTTGGGAAGATTGAGCGCGATGTATGTGTAGAACTGGATCTTGCTTGGGTTGGTGTTTTTTGTCGTAAAGTAAAAGTACGCGCAATTGGCGACCGCCCACGCGCTGCCAGCGTTTTGGATGAGTATCAGTTGATCCAGTCCATTGCTTTGAAACTTGTATTTTGTAGTTAGCCAAATGATGTTGGCCGTGATCATTGAGCAGATGCTCAAGAGTGCATTGAACTTAAGATTACCGTCCAGTTGGTATTTTCGAATTAAATTGGCTTCAAGTCCTGATAGGCTGTCTAAGTTGTACGAAAACGCAACGTTGATAACGCTTTTTAAACCGATGGGCTTGAAGCCTTGAGAATAATTGGTGATGTCATTTAAGAAAGAGCGCGACATGGAAGTCCTTTAGTGATTATTCAGGATCTTATTGTACTGTGCGTTTGTGTTGAGGGGTCGCGTTTTTGATGGCGATTGTTTATTTTTGGGAGGTCTAGGGCGACGCTCCTCGTCC
>JBCDEX010000141.1:0-4649 GCA_039178995.1 Pseudomonadota bacterium
CCGCCCCCCCTGGGCTGTAAGCACGACTCAGATCATCCTCTGAATCCGCATTGGTGGTAATTTCCACGCTGATTTTGCCCGGGTTTGGATAGGCATGATAATCAAGTGCTTTCTGCTTAAATTGTTCACTCATCGAATTACATTCATTCTGGTGTTGGAAAAGGTCTCATCACAAAAAAACCCAAACTGAATATGCAGACTACATCAACACTCTCAGTTCAGGCTTTATTTATCAACTAAAGCGATAGGTAATTTCGAAGGTAGCCACATACTGATAACATCGTATCAGGGCAAAAGTGCCTATCTTCTGATAGCGCTCTTACTTAGTAGTACGTGCGCCAAAACGCTTGTTAAACTTATCAATACGACCGCCCACATCCATTACTTTTTGCTTACCAGTATAGAAAGGGTGGCAGTTTGAACACACATCAACATGAAAGTCTTCACACAATGTTGAACGCGTATTAAAAACATTACCACAGCTGCATGTTGCTTTCACTTCTGTGTACTTTGGATGAATATCTGCTTGCATGATCTAAATCTCTTTGTTGGCTGTATCGCAACCCATTGTATTTCAATCAGTTAACTCGCTGATTTAACAGGCACCATACGCTCTATTTGTAGAAAATTAAAAGGTCGCTCATCTTACCAAAAAAACACAAAATCGCAAGCGCTTTACTGGTATAATTAGGCAATGTGTGAGATTAGCGCTAAAACAACACCCTCACGCTTCATAAGACACCTCACGATCATTGCGCCGTTTACGCTGCAACTATAGACCACAATGGCCTAAAACACACACATTAAAGACAATCACATTGGATCAACTTAACGCGACCAACTCAACACAACCACCCATCATTCTACGCATGGCTGTCGCCAATCCGTTACTGAGACTGTTTGATTACCTACCGCTGGACAACACCTGTACCGACACTCTGCAACAAGGTATGCGTTTTATGGTTCCGTTCGGCTCACGAATACTGCCCGCGTACCTGATTTCAATTGAATCCTCCAGCTCCGTCGACCCCCATAAACTCAAGCAGATCATCGAGCAAACCGACTTAGACACCCCCACCATCGACACAGAAGTCTTATCGCTGTTGATATGGTGCTCACAGTACTACCATCACAATCTAGGCCAATGCATACACAACGCCCTACCGAAAAACCTGCGTAACGGTGGCGCCAACACACTCAAAGAAGTTCAGTGGTCTCTCTCTCACAAAGGGCTCGGACTTGGTCCTAACTCCCTGAACAACGCAAAGAAGCAAGCTGCATTGGTCCAACATTTACGCGAACACGGCCACCTGCTCGACCACCAACTCAAGTCATTTGGCTTTACACGCGCCATTGTCAATGCTCTGCTCGAAAAAGAGCTGATACAACGTACAGAAGCCAAACCCTCGAGCCACATTACAGCCGAACTCAATACCGATCCGCTCACCTTAAATACCGAGCAACAAACCATACTCGATGCCATCACCGCTCGCTCAACATTTGAATGCCATTTAATCTACGGTGTCACCGGCAGTGGCAAAACAGAAGTGTACTTACAAAGCATTGCCTATACTCTGAAACAAGGCAAACAAGCCTTGGTGCTCATCCCCGAAATTGCGCTTTCACCACAAACACTCAACCGTTTCGTTCAACGCTTCAACACCAAGGTTATTTGCCTGCATTCCAAACTGAGCGACGGACAACGACACACACACTGGTTACAAGCAAAACAAGGGCAAGCAGGCATCATCATCGGCACTCGTTCGGCTGTCTTCACACCCTTCATGGAATTGGGCATCATCATTGTCGACGAATCACATGACAGCGCATACAAACAACAAAGCGGGTTTCAGTACTCTGCGAAAGATGTTGCGATTCGCCGTGCGCAACAACTGGACATCCCGATTGTGTTGGGCTCAGCCACTCCCAGCATAGAAAGTATGCATAACGCGCAGACCGGACGATTCACATACCACGCAATGTTATCGCGCGCCAATCACGCGCAACCTTCAAGCTGTTCGCTGATCGACATGCGCAACAAGCCCGATTACGAAGGGTTTTCACAAACCAGCCTAGACGCACTCAGCCAGTGCGTTGAGCAAAAGCAGCATGCCATCGTCTTCATCAACCGACGAGGCTTTGCGCCAACCTTGCTCTGTCAAAGCTGTCATTGGAACGCACAATGCATCAATTGCGACTCCCGCTTAACCTTGCACAAACGCAGTAATCGCTTGATATGCCACCACTGCAATCATCAGACCGCACCTCCCAACGCATGCCCTCAATGTCACGCCACAAAACTCACACCAATTGGCTCAGGCACTCAACGCAGCGAAGACTATCTTGCCAGCGCATTCAAAGACACTCCAGTGCTACGCATTGATCGTGACAGCACCCAAAACAAAGACGGCTTGAACACCATCACACAGCAATTGAACAACGATCAAAGTGCGATATTGATCGGCACTCAAATGTTGGCCAAAGGGCATCATTTCCCCAACGTCACATTGGTCGTGGTACTCGACAGTGATTCATGGCTGTTTTCACATGATTTCCGTGGTCAAGAGCGCATGGCACAGATGATCACTCAGGTCTCTGGACGAGCTGGGCGCGATGAAAAACTGGGACGAACACTCATTCAAACCCAACTGCCCGAGCATCCTTTTTGGGGGCAGCTGCTCGCCGATGATTATCCTGCACTTGCCAACAATATCCTAGATACTCGTCGTGCCACTGCCTTGCCTCCATTCACACACATGGCCTTATTTCGTGCAGAGCACAAACAGTTAAATCGAGCCATCGCATTTCTGCAACATTGCCGTGACTGGTTAAACCAAAACGCACCCAACGTTCAAGCTCTCGGCCCTTACCCCAGCGCATTAACTCGCAAAGCCAATTCATTTCGTTTTCAATTGCAACTCACACACACAGAACGACGTGCACTTCATGTTGCCATTCAAGGCTTACTCACCCATTTAGAGCGCACCCCATTTGACAAACAAGTCACGCGCAATATTGACGTTGATCCGCAAGACACGCTTTAAATATTGCTTTAAAACTGGCATCTTAGAGCGTATAAAGAGATAATACTCACGTGTTATGATCTAAATCATGAACTGACCAGTTTGAACCATCATCAAAAATGAAACAGCACCCAACATCATGAAAGAACACATCATTGAACTCATTGCGCACGCGCTCACCTCACTTAAGGCGCAAGGCATCCTCTCCGATGACGCGCCATTAAATGTGCACATCGAACAGACCAAAAATCCTGAGCACGGCGATTTAGCGAGTAACGTGGCTCTCAGCCTGAAAAAACACGCCACCTCAGGCAACCCAAGAAAGTTAGCCAGTGCCATTTGCGATGCACTGCCTGAATCCAAACACGTCATCAAAACAGACATTGCCGGTCCTGGCTTCATCAATTTTTACTTAAACACAGACAGCCAGACCAAAATCATCAGCACCATTCTTGCCGCAGGCGATCAGTTTGGACGCAACACATCGGGTAACAACATCTCCATCCAAGTAGAATTTGTGTCCGCCAACCCGACTGGTCCATTGCACGTCGGTCATGGCCGCGGGGCTGCATATGGCGCATGCGTCAGTAACTTGCTCGAAGCCTGTGGCTATCAAGTACAGCGTGAGTATTACGTCAACGATGCCGGTCGACAAATGGACATTCTCGGCACCAGTATTTGGTTGCGTTACTTACAAGCGCACGCTGAGTCACACAACTTATCCTTTGACTTTCCCAGCAACGGCTACAAAGGCGACTACATCATCGAATACGCCGAGCGTATAAAGACTCAATACGGCGCTGAATTTGTGCACTCACGTGACGCAGTCTTTAAAGACGTATGTGACGATGAACCTCAAGGCGGCGATAAAGAACTACACATTGATGATCTGATTCGAAACGCCAAGCAGCTACTCAATGAACACTACGAAACTGTCTTTGAGATCGGTCTCAACGCCATTTTAGATGACATACGTGACGACCTTATCGAATTCAAAGTCCCTTTCGACTGTTGGTTTTCAGAAAAAAGTCTGGTGCAATACGGCGAACACAAAGAAGACTTGATGAACACCGTCATCCAGCGCTTGCACAATAACAATCACATTGAAGAGCGCGACGGCGCACTGTGGTTTTTATCCTCAAAACTGGGCGATGACAAAGACCGCGTCATTAAACGCAGCAATGGACAGACCACCTACTTTGCGTCGGACATTGCATACCATTACGAGAAATTTGCGCGCGGCTTCGATCGTGTGATCAACATTTGGGGTGCAGACCATCACGGTTACATCGCTCGCATTAAAGCCGCACTGCAAGCACTCGATATTGACCCCGATCGCTTAGAAGTTAAGCTCGTGCAATTAGTCTCACTGTATCGAGGCGACGAAAAAGTCTCAATGTCGACCCGCAGCGGTGAATTTGTCACATTGAAAGAATTGCGCGAAGAAGTGGGCAATGACGCAGCACGTTTCTTTTACGTAATGCGAAAAGTAGAACAAGCCAGCGATTTTGACTTGGATCTGGCCAAATCGCAATCCCAAGAAAACCCTGTGTATTACGTTCAATATGCGTATGCTCGCATTGCCAGTGTGTTAAAAAAACTCACGGAGACAGGACAACAATACAC
>JBCDEX010000142.1:0-4642 GCA_039178995.1 Pseudomonadota bacterium
CAAACTGAAGCCAATTTTTTGAATCTGACCGCTTTGTTCTTCCCCTAGTAACTCGCCCGCGCCACGGATTTCCAAATCGTGTTGCGCTAATAGAAACCCAGCGCCCAAATCACTGGCTTCTTGAATGGCTAACAAGCGTTTCTCTGCGTCTTTGGTGATTTTCCCATGCTCAGGCGTGAGCATGTAAGCATAGGCCTGATGGTGCGATCGACCCACGCGCCCTCGCAATTGGTGCAGTTGAGCTAAGCCCAATTTGTCCGCACGGTTCATGATGATGGTGTTGGCCGAAGGGATGTCGATGCCGGTTTCAATGATAGTACTGCACACCAAAATGTTACTGCGCTTATGATAGAAATCGGTCATGATGCGTTCGAGTTCTTTCTCTCGCATTTGTCCGTGCGCATAGGTAATGCGTGCGTCAGGAATCAATTCTTCTAACGTTTCAACCATTAGCGGCATGCTTTTGACGTCGTTGTGTAAAAAGAACACCTGACCGCCGCGCAACAATTCACGCAAGATGGCTTCTTTAATCAGTGCGTTGTCATACGCGTGCACAAAGGTTTTAATTGACAAACGTTTTGCTGGTGGGGTTGTCATCAACGACAAATCTCGAATCGAGTGCAGTGACATATTCAAGGTGCGAGGGATCGGTGTTGCGGTGAGTGTTAAAATATCGATTTCGGCTTTAAACGATTTGATCAACTCTTTCTGGCGCACCCCGAATCGGTGTTCTTCATCGACGATCATCAACCCTAAATTATGGTACTTGATGGTCGGTTGTAATAACTTATGCGTGCCTATGACGATGTCGACATGACCGGCTAGCAAATCGTCTTTGGTGATCTGGGTTTCTTTGGCAGTGTTAAAGCGTGAGAGCAAACCAATTTTGATGGGCCAGTTGGCAAAACGATCGCAAAAATTATCGTAATGCTGCTGCGCGAGCAAGGTGGTCGGCACCAAGACCGCAACTTGTTTGCCTGAATTAACCGCAATGAATGCGGCGCGCATGGCCACCTCTGTTTTACCAAACCCAACGTCGCCACAGACCAAACGATCCATGGGTGTGCTGGCGGTCATGTCGGCAAGAACCGAGCGAATAGTACTTTCTTGATCGACGGTTTCGTTGAACTTAAACTCGTTTGCAAAGGCGTCGTATTCGGTTTGATTTAGGCTGTATTGAAAGCCTTCTTTAACTTCGCGCTTGGCATACGTTTCTAAGAGTTCGACGGCAACGTCGTAAATTTTTTCAACCGCTTTGCGTTTGTTCTTTTGCCATTGCTCGCTGCCCAATTTGTCCAGCGGCACCGCAGCCGATTCTTTCGCTTGGTAGTGGTGAATCAAATGTAGCGACGACACAGGCACATACAGTTTGTCTTCATTGGCGTAGGTGATCAGCAACAGCTCGGCGGTGACGCCGTCGACGTCAATTGAGGTCAGCCCTTGATAGACACCAATGCCGTGTTGAATGTGAACAATGGGCGAGCCCACTTTGAGTTCATTAATGTGGCGCAGCGTGGCTTCTTGGTGTGTGGTTTTATCTGCGTTTTTGTACCCAAGACGTTGGCTTTCAAAGATTAAATCTTCGCTGATAAATGCGACAAAGCCGTGTAGAAAGCCGTGTTCAAACGGCGCAACGCATAAGCCAATCATGTCGTTGCTCTCGATGAAGTCGTCTAAGTGATTGTACGATGCTGCCGATACGCCATGCTCTCTCAACAATTCTCCCAGTGCAACGCGCCGTCCCTCGCTGTAAGTGCACAATAGAAAGTGAGAGGGCTGTCCATCACCTGCGGAGAGGTAATTTAGCAGCGGTGCCAGTGGTTCACGGTTGTTGCTTTCGTTGTACAGCGTTGGGTGTGAGGCGTAGGCCAAGTTAAATTGACCCTGAGAAGGCGATTCTATGTGATCCGATTGATATTGGCTGCGTAAAAATTGCTTAAACTGAGCGAATAGTTGATCGCTTGAGAAAAACAAGTCCGTGGGTGGCATGAGTGGACGCAAGCGGTCGTGACGGCGCATCTCCCAACGTTGCTGAATGTCTTTCCAGTAGTGCTGAGACGTGTCTAAACAGCGCGCGTCGTAGATGATTTGGCTGTCGTCGGGCAAGTAATCGAGTAAGTTATAACAACGCCCAAAAAAGAGTGGCAAATAGTACTCAAGGCCAGTGCTGGCGATGCCTTGTTTGACGTCTTGATACAGAATCGATTTGTGACTGTTGACGTGCAGATCGTCAAACAGCTCATGCCAATTGTCCAGAAAGGTGTTGATGCCGTCGTCATCGAGTGGGTATTCATGCGCGGGTAATAAATTCAAGTGTTTGAATGGTTGTGTGCTCAGCTGGGTCTCAGGGTCAAAGTAGCGCAAGCTGTCGATTTCATCGCCTAAAAAATCAATGCGTACTGGTTGTTTACTGCCCATGGGGAAGACGTCAATGATGGAGCCTCGGCTTACAAACTCACCGTGTTCGTAGACAGTGTGTGTTGAGTGATAACCCGCTTTGGCGAACAATCGGCACAGCTCATTTGGATCAAGGGATTGTCCTTTCGTGAGCGACAGCACATTACGCTCTAAAAACGATTGCGGCGGTAAGGGCTGCATCAGTGAGTTAATGGAGGTGACGATGATGCCGTGAGTGCTGTGTGGCAGCGATGCTAAGCAGTTCAAACGCTGTGAAATCAAATCTTGGTGCGGTGAAAAATGGTCGTATGGCAGTGTTTCCCAGTCGGGGAAGTGCATGATGTGCTCAGGGTTGCCTAAGAAAAACGACAGTTTTTGTTCTAGCGATTCGGCCGCCTCGGAACTGTCACAGACAATCAGCGTAGTACGTGGTTGCTGGCTTAAGCCTTGACTTAAGTGATGAGCGAGGTATTCTTCCTGTGCGTTGCCCCACGTTGTTTTGTGATTCGCGGATTGAGCGAATGTGTCACAAGGGTGAAGAGTAGTGGGCTGTTTGAAAGACATAAAATGGGTGTATACTTATAAGCGGTAGGCAAGGGTAGATGCATTGAACGTCACATCAAACGTGTATTTTAGAGTGATTTCAGATAAGCGTAAATCGGAAATTCAAATATTTTCGGGCATTTGCTCAGAGCTTTGTATACACCGCCATGATAAGAATAATTACTGTCTGTTTAATCCACTTGAAAGACGATCGCAGACAAGATTAAATAGCACTATCCCAGCAACGCAGTTAACAGAGGTATCGTTAACACACATAATTGACTATTCCATAGAATACATAATACACACAACGGAGATCACTCAATGAGCGACAAAACAGCCATCGCAGCCAAAATGCTTGCAGACATCGAAGCCCTTTTGCCTAAGTTCAAATCACGCGTAGCGCAGGCGAAAGAACTTCGTCGTGTGCCCGATGAAAGTATCCAAGAGTTGCAAGATGCAGGCTTCTTCTTGGCGCTTCAGCCAAAAGCGTATGGTGGTTATGAACTTGATCCACAAGACTTTTTCCGTGTGCAAATGAAAATCGCCGAAGCGTGTATGTCAACGGCGTGGGCGTCGGGTATCATCGCGGTGCATCCGTTCCAGTTGGCGTTGATGGACAAACAAGCGCAAGACGACGTGTGGGGCGACGACATTCACACACGCGTGAGTTCATCGTATGCGCCAATGGGCAAAGTAGAGCCAGTTGACGGCGGGTTCAAATTCAGCGGTCGTTGGGGTTGGTCAAGTGGTTCACAGCACTGCACATGGGTGTTGTTGGGCGGCATCATTCCAGGCGAAGGCTATCGCACGTTCTTAATTCCAAAAGAAGACTATGTGATCGAAGACACATGGCAAGTAATGGGTCTCCAAGGCACTGGCAGCCAAGACATCGTCGTCGAAGGCTGTTTTGTTCCAGATCACCGCACACACAAGCAAATGGATGGGTTTAACGTCACAACCAACCCAGGTCAAAGTGCGTCAGATGCGCCATTGTACAACATCCCATGGGCGCAATTGTTCGTGCGTACCGTATGTACGGCAGCGATTGGCGCAACGAAACACGCATTAGAATTGTTCATTACTGGCGCAACAGGCAAAGCAAGTAATGACCCAACTAAGTTGGCAGGTGACACAACGACACAAGAGGTCATCGCCAAAGTAGCGAACAAGATCGACGTGACCGAAGCCATTATGTACCGCAACTTTGAAAAGCTAACAGAGACTGTTAACGCAGGTAACGAAATTCCATTGATTGATCGTGTTAAGTACCGTTATCAGTCGTCGTTGGTGATTGAAGAGTGCATTGAAGCGGTTGATTTGTTGTTTAACTCAGCAGGTGGGCGTTCGGTGTTCTTGGACAGCCCAATCCAGCAGTGCTTCATGGACATTCACATCGCACGTGCTCACGTTGCCAACAACCCGACCAGTTTCGCACGAAACTACGGCTCGATGTTGTTAGGCGTCGATAACGGTGATTTCTTCGTATAAACCGACCATTGATTCCACATTGATTACAACCGACACCCTATATTGGGCAAGGGCTGTGATCAATGTGTGAAATAAGTTGCGTTGCAGCGCGGAGCTGCTTATAATGCGCGGCATTGGCTTGAATCACTCATCGTTCTGATCTCGATTCAAGACCATTCATCCTTGCCTGGGTGGCGAAATTGGTAGACGCGCCGGATTCAAAATCCGGTTC
>JBCDEX010000143.1:0-4634 GCA_039178995.1 Pseudomonadota bacterium
CATGGAAAGACGGTGCGTACATCTTCATTCTCGCCTTACTCCCGTTCACCTTGTTATTATTTAGAAAGGGGTATCTACTCGGTGCGCTGTTCGTTCTGTTTCTTCCATCTCAAGAGAGCCACGCCTTTGACCTAAGCTCGCTGTTCAAAAACAAACAACAGCAAGCGCGCGACGCATATGAGTCGGGCAATGTCGAGTCACATCTTAGATACTTTGAACAGCAAGCGAAGAAAACCACATCGCGACAGTACGCTCAACATCAGTACAATTACGGAAATAGTCTGGCAAAAAGTAAGCAATTTGAGAAAGCCATTGCCGCGTACGACAACGCACTGAAGAAACAACCTGACTTTAAAGACGCGCAATACAATAAAGCACTGGTGGAAAAGCTCCTCAAACAGCAGCAAGACAAGCAGGACAAGCAGGACAAGCAGGACAAGCAGGACAAGCAGGACAAGCAGGACAAGCAAAATCAGCCTGACTCGAAAGATCAGGAACAGAAGGATCAACAACAGAAAGACCAACAACAGAAAGACCAACAACAGAAACAGCAGCAGAAAGAGCAGCAACAGAAAGAGCAGCAACAGAAAGAGCAGCAGAAAAAAGAGCAAGAACAACAACAGAAACAGCAGCAGCAAAAAGATCCGCAAGAGAAAGATCAACAGCAAGCAAAACCAAAATCTGCATCGGAACGCGAGCAACAGCGTGCCAATCAACAATGGCTCGATGAGATTGAAGAAAACCCAGGTGAGCTGTTAAAAAACAAATTCAAATATTTGTATTATAAAAATCAACGTGAAGGCAATGGAAGCACTCAACAAGGGCAGGAGAAATTCTGGTAATGCGTCATAATGTAAACGTCCTCATCATCTGGCTAGCCTTGTTCATGTGCTCATTAAGCCAAACGGCTATTGCCAACACAACGTTCAGCGTTGACAAATCAAGCGCCACGGTGAATGAACCCATCACACTGACTATTGAATCAAACTCTCAATCGGCTGCCGTGGATCAATCCTTCATAGACGCGCTGAAGCAACACGTCACCATTGTCAGCCAATCCAACAGCAAACGGTTCAGCATGATCAATGGAACGGTACAACAAAGTGCTGCATTGATTCTGGTGCTTCAAGCAAAACAACCGGGTACGTTTTCCATACCGGCATTAGGCAACAGCCCAAGCATCGACATCAAGATAACCGATGTAAACGCACAGTCACCCTCTTCTCAGCTCCAATCTCAAAACACAAATAGTGCTGCGTATGTAGAAACGCTGCTCGATAAAACCAATATTTTTGTTCAAGAACAAGCTGTCTTAACGGTGCGCCTATTCAGTATTCACCCCATCATGGAAAGCAACTATCAACCGCCTGATATTCCCGGCATGGAAATCGCACAACTGGTCTCCGCCAAATACGACGACAACGTCAACGGGCAGCATTACTACATTCATGAATACAAATACGCTCTGTTTTCAAAACACAGTGGCAGCATTGAAGTGCCCAGCACCTATTTAAAAGCGCGCATCGTCGACAATCGAAACATCAACAATCGCATGTTTAATTTTAATGTGGGGCGCATCATCAACGTAAAAGCACCCATGGGCTTGTTGGAGGTCAAACCCGTACCCGATCATGTCACCGGTGAATGGCTGCCTGCCAGCAACGTGACCATCACGAATGAATGGAGCGCAGATCTAAACACATTAACCGTTGGAGACACCGTTGAACGCACCGTTAAATTGTACGTCACCAGTGCCGTTCCTTCTCACGTGAACCCACCCACCTATAATAACGTCGATGGTTTAAAAATTTACCCCGAAACCGCGAGCAAAGACTTATTGGAAGTTGACACGGGCGTGGAAACCTATTTGCAGCAGAAAGTCAGCTACGTTCTGACTGAAAGTGCCCGCCACACACTCGAACCCATCTCCGTACAATGGTGGAATACCAACACGAATAAACTTGAAACAACGACCTTGCCTGCACAGCAAATGACCGTACGCACTGCAGCAGGCAGCATCAACAATACCAAACGTTCTTCGACAGTCGCTGGCGTGCCAAGTGCGCCAACCCCCGCATCTCAAACAGACACCAACACACCTCAAGTAGATGCATCGACGCCGACATCTGGGTCAATTGAAACGATATTCCGTTGGGGATTAACGCTACTGGTATTGTGCTTGTTGGCGACACTCGCCGCATGGTGGTTGCGAGCCAAAAGACGCATCACACCAAGCGTATCGGAGGCCGAATTCACATTTGATGAGTTAAGTAATGCATGCGATGGCGCAGACCTTAAACGCATGCAGCGAGAACTGATTGCATGGGGTCGGTTTGCGTTTAAAGGTGAACCGATTCATACGCTGTCTGACCTGACCCAACAGGTTGCCTCGTCGTCACTGAAACAACAGCTGACGTTATTGGACAGCGCACTGTTCAGTTCACGCAGCCCAAACAACCTCAACCCAAAGAAGATTGCCTCATTGGCTCAGCGCGAGCAGCCCAGCGCGACAATGAGTTCAGACAAGTCATCGGCTTCATCGCTGCCAACGCTTTACCCTAAGTAACCGTCTGTCATAACAGGTCACCAAGTCATCGTAATACAAACGTTATTGAGCCGACGCGTTTAACAACGAGTTGTGGCGATTCACCCTCTCTAAAAACGCATCTGCCGACAGCTCACCGAGAATGCGAGCCTGTCGCACTTCCTTGCCCTGTACATCAAACAGCATCACATTGGGCAATCCAATGATGTTGTATTCTCGAAACAACGCATCCGTTTCTGGTCCTACGTCGCTCGCATCGATTTTAATGAACTTAATGTGCGCCAATTGAGAGCGCACCGCCGGGTTATGGAAAATATGCTCTTCCATGACCTGACAGGCCACACACCAATCGGCATAAACGTCCACGATGGTTGGATGACCTTGCGCTGCATGTTGCGCGATGACATCACGCAATTCTTGAGACGATTGAACCGTTGGCATCTGCCATTTGGAGTCAAGAACGGAGGTGGTTTGTGTCGTCATAAAACGCTGAGTGAACAACACGGCCAACACCGCACAAATGATCACGCCAATGCACAACACCCAGCGGTTGTCTGCTTTGATCAAAATCCACACACACCCAACCAGCCACACACACCACAAGGCAAACTCCACCGCGTGGGATAAAAAGCGCGACAACAGCCACACCGAAACCGCCAATAACAACATGCCTAGCAAACGTTTCACAACGTCCATCCAAATACCTGAGCGTGGCATGGCCTTGGGCCCTAACAATCCAATCAACAACAATGGTGCGCCCATTCCCAAAGCCAGCACAAACAACACACAGGCACCATACAGCACGTCACCGGTCGAGGCGATGTAAATGAGCACACCCGCCAGTGGTGCTGAGACGCACGGAGAGACAATGAACGCAGACAACACGCCCATAACACCCACACCCACCGCACTGCCGCCTTCAAGATTCTGATTCAGGTGAGACAAGGGTTTCTGGATGAACGCGGGCAAACGCAATTCAAACACGCCAAACATGGCCAAGCTCAACAGCACAAACAAACACGCCATCATGATCAATGTGACCGGATGCTGTAAATACAGCTGCAAATTGAGACGCGTGCCAAAATATGCCACCAACACACCCAACAGCGCATACGTTAGTGCCATTCCCAGCACGTACACCCCAGACAAATACACCGAGCGTTTAGTGCTTAACGAGCCGTTGGATAAGATAATGCCTGATAGGATCGGCACCATAGGCAGAACACATGGCGTAAAGGCTAACAGCACACCGAGAATGAAAAAACTGAGTACACCAATCACACTGCGTTGTTTCAAGGTCGCGAGAATGTCATCGCTCGAAAAGTCGCTCCAAAATGCTTCTTTGACGTTTTTTTTTTGAGTCACAGACGACCCATTGTCTGAACTCGATACATCAATCGAAGACGACATCGTCGTGGGTGTGTTCGTCAAAAACGACGCCGGCAGTGGTGCTTTTTTTGTCTTAGGAGGATAGCAAAATCCCGCTTCCGCACATCCTTGAAATTGATACACCAACTCGGCACCTTGAGGTAACGCACCGTCAATGTGCACACTCACCACGGTTTGCCCATAAAACACTTCAACTCGGCCAAAATACGGATCGTCTTTCACAATGCCTTTTGGAAAATCAGCCTTTATGGGTACGTCCACACGTTTCGCAGCGGCGTCGTTCACATGAAACTGAAACCGTCCTTTGTACAGGTAATAATCCTGTGCACTGTCAAACACCACATTCACACGATCATCCACCACATCCACCGACACTGGAAATGCCTCATTGACCGGCAAAAACGTTTGCTCTGCACGTGCTGTGTTCCAATAACACATCAACACAATGACGACAAGACTGATGTCGATGAATTTAATGACGTGATTCATGATGATTGGAATTCCTATTCGGCGCTTGGCGTGGCAATAAAGGTGAGCGCCAAACCGTTATTACAAAATCGCGTGCCCGTTGGCTCAGGACCGTCGTTGAAGACATGCCCTTGGTGACCACCACAGCGTTTGCAATGGTATTCTGTTCGCACCGAAAATAATTTGGTATCGCGTTTGGTGCCAATGTGCGCCTCAACTGCTTTAAAAAAAC
>JBCDEX010000144.1:0-4576 GCA_039178995.1 Pseudomonadota bacterium
AAACTCAACAACAGCTGGATTATCTCGAGAGTAAGAAGTGCGATTTGATTCAAGGGTATATCAAATCTAAGCCCATTCCTAAAGATGAGTTGATTCGTTATTTTGAAGACCGCAAAGGTGTAGCGCATGAGTTCAAACGACGTTAATAATGTGAGTCATGAACTGTTCGATACATGTAGACCTCGTATGTGATTCGGATTTTAATGGTAGAAGTGGTATTATAAAGGGTATTGTTGTGGTGATCGTATAAGCGAGTTCTCAGAAGCTACTTATCGCCATCTACCATTTTTTAAAAAGAAGAGAGTCATTGTGTCAAATCAATCAGTAGTCATCAGTGGCAGTGGGTTGTTTACGCCAGAAAACAGCATCAGTAATGTAGAATTAGTTGATGCGTT
This sequence comes from Pseudomonadota bacterium, assembly GCA_039178995.1. Classification (GTDB taxonomy): domain Bacteria; phylum Pseudomonadota; class Gammaproteobacteria; order Pseudomonadales; family JBCDEX01; genus JBCDEX01. The sequence goes on from JBCDEX010000144.1 coordinate 396, forward strand.
TAATCAATTTGTGGATGCGCACAATGCTGAACATTCTGCCGCTATTGAGGCTGGCGACATGGATGCCTTAGCGCATTCCAGTTCCGATTTTATTGTCAAAGCCTCCGGCATCAAAAGCCGTTTCAGCATCGATAAAACAGGTCCATTGGATCCTGCGATCATGCACCCCCTAATCCCAGAGCGTTCAGACAGTGAGCAATCGCTGCACTGTGAGGTATCGCTCGTGGCGATTAAAGAAGCGTTGGCTCAAGCAAAAAAATCAATTGAAGACGTGGATGCCGTGATTGTCTCATCGGCTGCGCAACCTCGGATGTATCCTGCCTTAGCGATTGAAATTCAGGCGGCATTAGGCATTGACGGGTATGCGTATGACATGAATGTGGCGTGTTCGTCAGCAACGTTTGGTATTCAAGCAGCATATAACTCGATCCGCAGTGGGATGGCCTCGTGTGTTGTGGTGGTCAATCCTGAAATTACTTCTCCTCAGTTAAACTATCGCGATAGAGACAGTCACTTTATTTTTGGCGATGTGTGTACTGCCGTGGTGGTTGAATCTGTGGATAAGGTGCACCCAGATGCACCTGCGTTTGGCATTGTGGACATTGAGCTTAAAACCTCTTTTTCGAATACGATTCGCAATAATTTTGGTTATATGAACCGCTGCGCAACCGATGCAAAAACGGGCGATAAATTGTTCTATCAAGAAGGACGTAAAGTATTCAAAGAAGTCGTGCCAATGGTGTCGTCGTTGATTGTTGAGCACTTGAAAAAAAACACGTTAGAGGCTGACCAATTAAAACGATTGTGGTTGCATCAAGCAAACATCAACATGAATGTGTTGATTGGTAAAAAAGTGATGGGTCGTGACGTGGAATTTCATGAAGCACCTATTATTTTAGATCGTTATGCCAATACATCATCGGCAGGATCTATCATTGCATTTCATTTAAATAAAGAAGACTTTGTCTCGGGTGATAAAGGCTTGATTTGTTCGTTTGGTGCAGGCTATTCAATTGGCAATATCATTGTGGAGCGTCAGGGATAATTGATTCTTTCGACAAAACAAAAAAGGCGCTGAGATGATTCTCAGCGCCTTTTTTTGCGCGCATTTACCTGTGCGTATTCAGTGAGCGTCAGATCAGAAGACTACGCCTTGAGGCGTTTTTCTAAAATGCTGTCACGTGAGTCGCCGCTGGCCTGATAGCTCTCGTTGATGGTGCTGAGGTAGTTCAAGGCGTTGCTGTATTGATCCTCATCACGCAATGAGAAGCTGCTGAATCCACAACGCCTCATGTAGAACAATTGATCTAAGAGAACATCGCCCACTGCGCGAATGTCGCCAGTGTAGTGATAGCGCGTTCTCAAACGGCGAGCGAGGCTATAACCACGTCCATCCGTAAATAATGGGAAATTGATCGCAATGATTGGCAGCTGGTTCAAGTGATCGAGTAGATCGTCTAAGGCGTCGCTGCTGTCCAACAATACGCCGAGTTCAGCGGAGTTGATGTTTGATTTTGCGTCTTTCCATAACGTCAACGGAGCGACATCGTTTGCGCTCACGTCGGATGCTGATAGTGCCTCGTCGTTCAACGCAAGCACATTCCAGTTGTCTTCGCTGATGGCAGCGTCTTTGATTATCTTAGGCATATACTGTCTCCTTAAATGGCTCAATGCCTATGCGTGCATAGGTGTCGACGAATCGTTCGCCCGCTTGGCGAGAAGCGAGGTACACGTCGATTAGAGTTTTAATCACGTTTGGCACGTCATTGGCTGAAAATGAAGGCCCTAATATTTTTGCGAGCTTGGCATCTTGTGTTTGGTTTCCACCGAGTGAGACTTGATAGAACTCTTCGCCTTTCTTATCCACTCCCAATATGCCAATGTGTCCAATGTGGTGATGTCCACAGGCATTCATGCAACCTGAAATGTTCAACTCTAAATGACCTATTTGATCCAGTTGCTCGTAATCATTGAACATGCGTTGAATGGCTTCGGCAATGGGAATGGATTTCGCATTGGCCAGTGCGCAATAGTCGCCACCTGGGCAGCAAATCATGTCATTTAATGTACCAATGTTGGCGTCTGCAAATCCGTGAGTTTGAGCTGCTGCCCACACCTTGAACAAGTCCTTCTTCGACACATCAGACAATACCAGGTTTTGATGATGCGAGATGCGTAATTCAGAGAATGAATACTTATCGGCTAAGTTGGCTGCGGCTTCGAGCTGCTGGTCATTTGCGTCACCGGGTGGGATGCCCGCTTTTTTGAACGACAAGGTGACACAGCGATACGCCGCGTGTTTGTGTGGGTGTGTGTTTTTGTCTAACCAGCGAGCAAAGCCTTCGTTACTGGCTGCTAATGCGGCCAATTCGGTGTCGAGTGTGTCGGCATTTAAGCTGTTATCGTACGCAGGTGGTGTGAAGAACGACGACAAACGAGTCACTTCTTTGCCGATGTTATCAATCGTCAATGCATGCGCATTGTATTCTTCGTCTACCATGTCTCTGAAGGTGTCGATGCCCAAGGCGCGGACCAAAATCTTGATACGTGCTTTGTATTTGTTGTCGCGTCGTCCATGCAAGTTGTAAACGCGTAAGATCGCTTCTAAGTACGGCAGCAATGCATCAACGCTGACGAACTCTTGAATGACGCTGCCGATGACCGGTGTGCGTCCAAGGCCTCCGCCAACAATGATTTTAAAGCCGATTTCTTGCTGTGCATTGCGCGCCATTTCCAAACCGATGTCATGGAAATACACCGCGGCTCGGTCTGTGCGAGAGGCGCATACGGCAATTTTAAATTTGCGCGGTAAGAAGGCAAATTCGGGGTGGAAGGTGGACCATTGACGGATCAACTCACAGTAAGGGCGGGGGTCAGTCAGTTCATCTTCGGCAACGCCTGCAAATTGATCGGTGGTGGTGTTTCGAATGCAGTTGCCACTGGTTTGGTTGGCGTGCATTTCCACTTCGTTTAACTCGGCTAGAATGTCTGGACTTTCAGGCAGTTCTGGCCAGTTTAATTGGATGTTTTGACGTGTTGTGAAGTGCACGTAGCCTTTGTCGTAATCGCGACTGATACGCGCCACACGACGCAATTGCGTTGAATTGATCATGCCGTAGGGCACAGCAATGCGCAGCATGGGGGCTAAGCGTTGTATGTACAGGCCGTTTTGCAGTCGTAGTGGTAAAAATTCGGTGTTGCTCAACGTTCCATCTACAAATCGTTGTGTTTGCTCGCGATATTGAGCGACTCGGTCCGTTTGAATGCGTTTGTCTAATGCGTCGTATTGATACATAAATAGGCTTCACTGATGTAAAATAGGTGCTGCATTTTACTATAAATTCGTTATTGATGTTATCGATATAATAGTTAACGTTTATTTGTATTCTGGATGTTTGATTTGACGTTTTATTCATTGCGATGGTTTTTTGTTATCATCTGCGGATACAAAGAGTAGCCTGGCTAATAAGACAGAGATAGGGGGCAGATAATGAAACGGATAACAGTGCTGATGATGTTTATACTCTGTGGGTGTAGTGCAAAGCAATCGGCCTCTGGTGATGGATCTCATAAGTCGCACGATCACGGACATCAAGATGCATTGCTGGAAGAGAGCCATGAGTTGAAAGCTGCTCAGGCAGTGCAGACAAGCAAGAGAACGATTGAGACACTCGGCGATGGAGAGCTGGTCGTTACGATCAACGTTAACGAATACAAACAGCAAGACAGCCGCACACTCAAAAAGACGGATCCAGTGCGTACGGATACCTTAATTGTGTCGTCATTGCCCGATCGTGAATTGGCGCACTGCAAGCATGAGCTCAATCTGGTGATGTCTAAAGCAAAAGCCAAGCAAGTTGAACGCCAGTTGATGCCAGTGTTTATGGCAGCCCTTGCAAAAGAACCGATTGAGGTGATCGTCGATGCGGAGCAATGCCAAGTGATGCGTGTCGCCAACGAAGCGACTTGGGCGAATGCGAACATGAAGCATAAAGTTGGTCGACTGTTTGAATCAGAACATGCGCATTAGGTGTCTGCATTCTGGATTTTAGCAAGTGCATCATAGGTGGTTCACATGTTTGCATAATTCGGGCACAGACACTCAATCATGAACGTAATAATTTAATCACGTAATAACAACAATATGGATGTCAGAATATGAAATTTAGTGTGTTCAGCGG
>JBCDEX010000145.1:0-4514 GCA_039178995.1 Pseudomonadota bacterium
AGCGGCATTCACCACTTCGTCTTCAGGCGCTGGTGGTGTCTCAGGTTCAATCACCTTGCCTTCGTCATCGTACTCAGGTGTTGGTTCTTTTTGCATCACAACCGGCAAGGCGATGTGATCTGAGTATTTTTTAATGATGGTGCGCAAACGGTACGCATCCGCAAATTCAATGCCATTGTCATTTAAATGCAACTCAATACGCGTACCGCGTCCGTCTTTTTCAGTTGTTTCAATCGAGAAATCGGCCTCACCCGTCGATACCCAAATCACTGCTTCGTCTGCATTCGCGCCCGCACGGCGTGTTGTCACAACCACTTTGTCCGCCACAATAAACGCCGAGTAAAACCCAACGCCAAACTGACCTATCAATTGCGAGTCTTTTTTCTCATCTCCAGACAACTTACTTAAAAAATCGGCCGTACCAGATTTAGCGATGGTGCCTAAATTGGTGATCACCTCATCGCGACTCATACCTATGCCATTATCTTCGATCGTGAGGGTTTTAGCCTCCTTATCAAACTCAATGCGAATTTTTAAGTCCGCATCTGACTCAAGCAGCTCAGGCTTAGACAACGCTTCAAAGCGTAATTTATCGACCGCATCAGACGAATTTGAAATCAACTCGCGTAAAAAGATTTCTTTATTGCTATACAAGGAGTGAATCATTAACTGAAGCAATTGCTTTGCTTCAGTTTGAAACCCCATGACTTCGGCTGTATTACTCATTCTTGTTTTCTCCTTTTCGTCACTCATAACTTATGCACAGCATTCACTGCGCATTCATTTTTGTCTGGATTCAATCGAGAGCATTTGCGGTACGCTTCATGAGTCAATGCCATGCATGAATGGCATACAGAACCTGTTCTCGATGAGTTAAACAAGTATATGAGGTCATTTCGTTTCGATTTCAAGGGATGTTACGTACTAAATATGAGGAATTATGATTTACTTTTCATACATGCACGATGAGCGTGCACTCATCAACGCAGAGCACATTGTTTAGAAAATCTTGAGTGACATACCTGCCGCCATTGCATGCCCTAGCTCCTGACAATCAAGCAAATAAGCGTCGGTCAAATCTGAATTAACGATCAACGGCTCAGCCACCAAACGGAATGGAAAACCATTAACAATACGTTGTATTTCTCTCGAAGCGCCGGTTCCATCGTTGCCAGCACCAATGAACAGCGCATACGGCAAATTCAATTGCTCGTCCAGCACCTCATAAAATGTACGGTCAAAAAAATCTTTAATTGCCCCAGCCATGTAACCGAAGTTCTCAGGAGACCCAATGATCAAACCGTCACACCAACGCAGATCATCCGCATCCGCATCAAAGGCTTCAAGACATCTCAAATCGACACCGACTTCTTGAACCACGCCATGAGCGACACGATCCGCCATTTGACGTACTTTACTTGACTGAGAATGATAGATAATCAAGACATTAGGCATATTCAAATTGTTCCGCATTTAGCGCTGATTAACAAGTCACATCGGGACTAAATTAGTCTACAATGTAAATCAAACAACACCAATGACTCTCGACAAGGACCTTATGTCTGCCTTCATTCGACTGATACGTGTCAAACAGTGGATTAAAAATGCATTTGTGTTTGCACCCATTATTTTCTCTGGGCTATTCACCGACACACAAGCCATCATCAATACCTGCATTGCGTTTGCGTTGTTCTGCCTTGCTGCATCCGCTACTTATGTTTTAAATGATATACGCGACATCGAACAAGACCGTAAGCATCCTGAGAAATCGAAAAAGCGTCCACTCGCAAATGGCGACATTTCGCAAACTCAGGCCTACATAATCCTTGCTGCACTGTACGCCATCATCGCGGTCTCTTATTTTATATTACCTAAGGTCACCGAAGTGATCGTGCTCTATGTGATCATCAACATTGGCTATTGTTTCTATTTGAAGTATTTGGCAGTGATCGACATTTTCACCATTGCCAGCGGATTTGTACTACGAGTGTACGCAGGCGCCATGGCGCTTGAGGTTCCAGTATCGTCATGGATGTTCATCACCACCTTGTGCGTCGCTCTGTATTTAGCAGCCATTAAACGCCGTCAAGAACTCAAATTGCAAGGAGATGGCAGTCGCAAAGTCCTTAAAGCGTATACCGTCGAGGTCGCTGATCGCTTTGCTCAAATGTCGGCTACGTCCGCGTTGGTGTTCTACAGCTTATTTGTCACCTCAACGCGTCCCGAACTGGTCATGAGCATCCCCTTGGTGCTGTTTGGTTTCTTCCGATACTGGTTTATCACTGAGACATTGGATCAAGGCGAGTCGCCAACGGACGCCCTCATCCAGGACTGGCAGCTGCTGCTGGTTGCTTTCCTGTGGGCAATGTTCTGCATTTGGACCATACTCAGTACGACGACGTAGTGAATCAAACAACCCACAAACATCGCTCCTAAATCAGCCATAGATCAACAACAGATCAACGAGACAAACATAATGAGTGCGTTATCCCCCTATATTTACCTTGTCACACCATTCATCACATGGCTCATCACGGGCATCTGTAAATTTTGCGTCAACAGCGTTCGCGCAAAACAACTGGCCATGTCACAAATTGGCTACGGCGGTTTCCCAAGCAATCACAGCGCCATCGTCAGCTCAATGGCTGCATTGATTGCATTCAAACACGGCTTAGATCATCCTGCATTTGGGGTAGCACTGACTCTGGCGTTCATTGTGGTCATGGACGCCAACAGCTTACGTATGAAAATTGCGCAACACGCTCAACACATCAATCAACTCAACCAAATCAATCAAGGCCCTCTACTCCCTCCACTACGCGAACGCATTGGCCATTCAAAAATTGAAATCCTAGGCGGTATTGGCATGGGTATTTTGTGCGCATTACTTATGCACAACCTCACTGCATAAACTCACTAAAAAGCCTTAGACAATGAAACCAAGCAACTATCGAAGTTGACGCAGAGAACATCCGAACTAAACTGAGCTCACAGACCCAAACACAAGCGACGCGTTCGTGACTTAACACCAATAACCCTTTCATTAGATCAACCCAGCGAGCAACTTTATGAAGAATCCAATCCGACTTATTATAACCCTTACCTATTTATCCAGCCTAGCTGGCTGTGCATTTATCAACAAGCAAGTAAACACAGAAGCTCGAAATACCTGTTTGAAACTCCAGCACGACATGAATTACAGTCAGTTCTTCATTGAAGGCACACAGTTCGTGTTTGGTGCTGAAGGACGCACACCCTACGATGACGAGCTGGCTAAAGAAGCCGTTCAAATAAGAGAGTCAGCGCAAGCGGTAGGTATGAATCTAGACAATAAAACACCCGGATTATTGGACATCTATCAAATCATGCAGAAAAAAGCGCACATTGATTATCTCAAACACGACTGCGACAAAGTGCTGAACACCAAACTAAGTCAAACCATTGATCTATCGAGTGAAGCGAATACAAATACACCTTAACAGTCTATCAATGATGCGCAAATCACAAGACGCGATCTGCACATAGAATCAATCGCGAGTGTACTTATTAACAAACGTCGCGACCTCTCGGTTCACATCCTCTCCCAGCTCCCCCGTATTGGCCATAATAGGCCATCCATGCGGTAATTTCCCATTGGGGGCGCTGTACTTAAAATACGACACATCAATGCCGGCTTTCTTTGCCTGTTCAAACATACGATCTGAATCCTCAAGCAATATTTCGTCCAAACTGACAAAAATCAATAACGGGGGAAAACCAAAAAAGTCAGCGCGCGCTGGTGATATTTCAGGATGAGTCAGTGGCTCATTTGTCTGAGCGGTGTATTTATCAGTGTATCCCTGCATTCGCTCCTTTGACAACGACACATCCGTTTCTCTCTTACTCTCATACGCCTCTGCAGTAGACGTTAAATCGGCCCATGCCGAAAACGTCGCTGCTGCCGCGGGCATACGCGCACCTTCCGAGCGTATACGCACCATCAACGACAGAGTGGCATTACCTCCAGCAGAATCGCCCATTACCATGAGTTGATGCGGATCATGCCCTAACGTATTAACCACATACTGGTACGCTTTAAACACATTGTTCGTCGACGTTGGATACGTTACGCTTCCTGAGTTTGTGTATTTTGGAAAATAGACATGTGCATTATGCGTTTGCGATAAGTACTCCGCGTACAGCAAATGGCCGTTGACATAATTACTGCTGAACCCGCCCCCGTGAATGTACATAATCACTCGCTGTGAATCAGATGACGGCGGCGCAAAATACAGCATGTCCATGCCATCGACATCAATCGTATCGTCTTCTTTAACTGATGCGGTCGCGTATCCGATCGCACCAAACGCTGCCAAAAACGCATCATTCAACAACGACGGCTGAGCAAATCCGATTATATCCATTGCAGCACTCAACAATGACAGTTCAAGCGGCATGCGCTTCGTTCGCGTCTCAGTAATAACCACAGTTTCATTGGATTGGCTCACTGACGAGGAGCTGTCGCTTTGACACCC